>JBAQZJ010000504.1:0-4142 GCA_049790855.1 Planctomycetaceae bacterium
ACGTTGCCGTCTCCCCCGTTGCCGCCGGACTTGCCGGCGTGTCGACTCAGATTGTCTCCGTCTCTACCCGGAATCCGGACCGCGGGTGCGATCTGGGGGGGGTGAGGGCGGCACCGACGGGCGCACCCGTCGGGGAAAAGGGTCGGTTGATCAGACGGCCGCGAGGACCGGCTGCTCCATGTCGGCGTCGATCAGGCCGAGGTCGCTTTCGTCGGACAGGTCGGCCTCGGTCGAGGCGTCGTCATCCGGCATGAGAAACCGCGGCATCATCTTCACGGTGACGTCGCCCAGGTCGAGTTCCTCGCGCATGTACTCGAGGATCTTGGCGGGGTTGGTCTTACCGCAGGTGAAGACGTCCAGGGCGATCAGGCCGAGGTCCGCATACGTATGGGCCGAGACGTGGCTCTCGTCGAGGAGACAGACGCACGTGTACCCGGGGGCCGAATTATGGCCGAAGTGATAGCGGACTTGAGAGATCACGTGCATGCCCGCCTTCGCAGCGCTACGCGCCATGACTTCGAGCATTCTCCCGTCGTCCAGACAGACGTCACGGGGCACGTTCCGACAATCGATCAGGATGTGATGTCCCTTTTCCAATGCATAAACCCTCCCACACCTACGAGGAATGGTGGGATACGGCCGGCGCCACCTTCAGGTCGCCTTGTGCCGCTCCCGGCCCACCCGGCCTTAAGATCGCCCCAGGTCTTGGGGGTGCCCCAGGTCCGGCCGAAAACGCGAAGCGGAGATTGTGCGAATCGCGCCCCCTTCTTGCAAGCCGAAGGTTCGACGAATCGCCAAGTTCCGATTCCGCCAGGCCGCTACTGCCGCGACCGGCCTGCACGATCTACCCGTTCCCGGAAGTCGTGACAATGCCGGAAGATATCGGCAGCTCGTGTCCAATTGCGGAGAATATTACGCAATTCGCTTTCGGCGGTGTGGCGAAATTCACCACCACCCCGAAAATTTCGACGATTCGTCCCGTGAGTGCCGCCACGAGAGGGGAGCGACGGCCCAGCGAGCCGCCGGGTTGACCCCGACGGCCCGTATGTCAGTCTCTGCCTGACCTGCAACACGCCGACGAAAAAGCCCGGCTTCTTGAAGAAGCCGGGCTTTTTATAGCCATCAACCCTCAACCGCAAGCCGTCCGACCTCAGTCGGCGTAGTAGTGGGTCAGCTCTTCGTGGATCAGTGGTTCGTCGATGCTGTCGCTGGTCAGACGAACGCGGAACCGGTGCTTGCCCGGAGCCGTGCCGCGGACCACGATCCGATACAGTGCCGTCGTGCCGGGTTCGAGCTGCTCGATCGGCTGGAAGTCCAGCGTGCTCCCCTGCCCGCGATGCGTCGTCGGGCCGCGGGCGGCGAGGGTGGCGACGCCGGTCGGCACCTGGCACGAGACTTCAACATTCGTGGCCGGCTTGGTGCCTTCGTTGCGAACGCGGACTTCGTAAGCGGTTTCGGCCCCAAGCTCGATGGGGTCGTCAAGGTCGAGCACTTCGACCACGAGCGACGCCGCGCCGTCCACCGCGGTTTCGACGGCCGCCTCCGACCGGGCGCCGCCGTCGCCGGTGACCGTCACGAGATGTCGATGCTCGCCGAGACCGGTCGCCGTCAGTTGGGCGACCAGTTCGACGCTCTGTCCGGCTTCGACGCGACCGACATACCAGACGATTTCGCGAGAGGAGGCCTCGAACCGGCCGCCCTTCGCCGCCGAGACGAAATCGAAGCCCTTGGGGACGGTGTGGGTCACGCGAACGTTGTTCGCCGCGGCGGCGCCGTCGTTGGTGACGGTCGTCGTGTACGCGGCGTTGCGTCCGATGAACCGCAGGCTGGGGCCGTCCGCGGCGACCTTCAGCGTCGGTGCGGCGACGACGACGCGAAAGGTCGTCTCGTGCCGCAATGCCGGCCCGGCCGCCGTTCGCACGCGGATCGCCTGCGGGCCGCCTTGCGTCGCGAACAGCGTCAAGGGGATCGAATGCGACTGCTTGGCCGCCAAGGCGCCGATCGGCATCGTCACCGTGCGGCCCTTGCCGTGCTCCAGCCCCGTCGGAAGCGTGATCTCGACCAGCACTTCGTCGGTCGTGCCCGTACCGGGGTTCGAGACGACGATCGTTTGCGACATCGTCTCGCCGATCGTCACCTGTTCCGGTCCGTTGACGACGACGTGCAGCATCGGCTCGCGAACGGCGAGCGTCGTCGCGACGGTTTCCGTCGAGCGCACGATCGCCGAGAGTTGCAGGTCGCCGCCGGCACTCGGAATGAGCGACACGGCGATTCGTTTTTCGGCTCCTGCGGCGAGCGACGGGATCGACCAGGTCAGCCGGTCGCTGTTCGCCTCGGGCGGCGGATCGGCGTTCGTCAGCCGAACGGACGACGGAAAGAACGCCTCGACGGTGACCGCACCCGCTGCGCCGGACCCGAGGTTCTTCACCACCAGCTCGCAGCGGCACTCGCGGCCGACGGTGATCTCGCCGACGCGTTCCCAGGTGGCTTCGACCGCCGCGGGGTTGTCGGATTGCGCCATCGCCAGTCGATGGGCAGGTCCGTCTTCGGCCGTCAGTTCGCCGGCGGCAGGCAAGGTGGGCACGGCAGACGTCTTCGCCCGCGGTCCGAACGTCGGCCGGGCGTCCGTCGAGGGTGAACCGCCGGCGCCCTGCGAAAACGGGTTCGCTGCGGTCTGCGGGACGGGCGACTCGTCCCGCTGGCGGACCGGCGTCACGTCGGCATTGCGTTGCGCCGTGACCTGGCGGATCGCGCCGCGTGGCGCCGCTCCCTGATACTGTTCGTAACCGGCCTGAACGGCCGGCATCGCGTCGGCTTCGGTGCCCGCGGCCAGCCGGACGACCGCTTTGCCGGCGGCGTTGCCGGCCGGCTCATCAAAAAGTTGCCCGTAATAATTCGGAACGCCCGGCACTTCCGCCGGGCGATTCGCGGAACGCACAGGCGTGCCCTGCGGCGGTACAGAGGTGGTTCGACCCCCGCGCGCGGCAGCGCCGTCCTGGGCCGATGCGATCGCCCAGGCCGTCAGGGCCACCCCGGTGGCGACGAAAACGAGGCCGATACGCATGACTCGATCCCTCCCTGAACGCGAACCCGCCGGCGGAACCCCGTTGGCCGGCCTCGGACCATCTGGTCGAATGCCGCCGGGGTGCGAAGACCCGCGGCGACCCGGTTCGATGGCCCGTCATCGCGGTGTATCGGTTGTGTGGCCAGAGCGACACGAGACAATTGTGCCGGTCGCGGCGAGTTTGCCGGCCGGCGGCTCGGTTCGATGCGATTTCGACGACCATCGTTCGGGTCCGAATGGTCGGCTGGCCCATCAAGGAGTGGTTGTGCGCACAGAGGTTGTTCCACGGTTGCTCGTCAGCGTGCGATCGGCGGCCGAGGCGGCCGCCGCCATCGCCGGCGGATGCGACGTGCTCGACGTCAAAGAGCCGTCGCGCGGATCACTCGGCATGGCCGACGCCGGCACGATGGAAGCGGTGGGCCGGGTCGCACTCGATTCGGCGCGGCCTTCCGTCGTGAGCGTCGCCTTGGGCGAACTCGCCGAGTGGTCCGACGATCGCCCGATTCCGAAACTGCCCGCGTCGATCACCTTCGCCAAGGTGGGCTTGCACGGGTCGCGCAACGACGTCGATTGGCCGCGGAAATGGCGACTGTTGAGAGAACGGTTCGAGGCCGTCGCCGGGCGTGAACTCTCGTGGATCGCCGTCATCTATGCCGATTCCGCCGCCGAGGCTCCCGCCGGCGCGACCGTGATCGAGGCCGCGACGCCGCTCGGATGCCGCGGAGTGCTCGTCGACACCTTTCTGAAGAACGGCCCTCGCCTGCTGGACCACGTCGCGCCGGAGCGGCTGGCGGAATGGCGGTCGTTGTCTCACGCGGCGGGACTGCAATTCGCCGTGGCGGGAAGCCTGCGCGTGGCGGATCTGCCGCGGCTAGACGAAGTGCGGCCCGACATCGTGGCCGTCCGCGGGGCCGCATGCCGAGACGGCGTTCGCGACGGAACGGTATGCACCGACGCGGTGCGACGCTTCCGGTCGGCTCTGATGGAGCTGGACGGTCGAGAACTGCCCTCTGAATCGGACCGTTGACGGTGTCCCTCGCTGGCGCGCCGGGCTTGCGAGAGGCGGCCGCATCGCAAG
>JBAQZJ010000505.1:0-2079 GCA_049790855.1 Planctomycetaceae bacterium
CGCACAGGCACTGCCGCCAGTGTCAGGCCGGCGACCGCGTCGGTTGGCAAATCCTTCAGACTGTGGACGGCAAGATCGGCGCGGCCGTCGAGGACTGCGCGCTGGACCTCGCGTGTGAAGACGCCGATGCCGCCGAACACTGACAGCGATTCGCTCTGATCGCGGTCGCCGGCCGTCGAGACAGGAACCAGTTCGGCATCGACATCCGCAAGCGTTCGCAGCAGGCCGGCCACATGGTTCGCCTGCCAGAGCGCCAGAGAACTGGAGCGAGTTGCGATGCGAAGTGTCGTCACGGTCTGAGCGATCGGATAGCGGGATTGATCGTCCGGGCAACCGTCGAAGGTCGCCGCGTCAGGCTCCGATTCCGCGAGCCGCGGCCGCCACCCAGACGGTACCGGCACCGGCGTCGAGAAGCACTCGCGATGCCCGGTCGGCCGTCGTCCCCGTCGTGAGAACGTCATCGACGAGCAGGATGCGGTGTTCGGGGGAAAAAGGTGCGGCGATAAATGCCTGACGCAGATTGGCCCGGCGGGCAGTCGGCGACAGCGACGCCTGCGGCGGCGTTCGCCGCACTTTGGTGAGTCTATGGACATCCAGCGGCGACTTCAATCGGGAGGCCAGTCGCCGGGCGATCAGTTCCGCTGTGTTGTGAGGCGCGACAAGCCTCCGCGTCCAGTGTTGCGGCACGGGCACGACGAAGTCGATCGGCAGCGCGGCCAATTCTGGCCCGCGCCGTTCCCAGAGCCGATCGGCGAGCCAGGCGGCTGCCGGTCCGCCTGTGACTCGCTTGGCCCGTAAAACGGCCGACCGCACGATGCCGCGATACTCGGCTGCGGAAAAGACCCCCGCAAATGCGAACCGATCGCGCCGACAGTAGCGGCATCCGTGTCGCGTCTCGACGAACGGACCGACCGCCGCCGAACAGCGACGGCAGTACCGGCTCACCGTCGCCACCTGCGATTCACAGTCGTCGCAGAGCTTGAACACATCGCCGACGCACACCACATCGCACCCGCAAAGCGGGCAAGACGTCGGCATCAACACATCGAGCACCGATCGCAGCATCTGTCGAACGGACGGCATCGCAGCAATACTCGGAAGCTGTTTTCAGAACTGCAAGTTTTCATCAGAGCCGCGACCGTGCCGCTCTCCCTGACCAGAAACCTGCGAGACCATTAGAATAACGCCGGATCGACTCCGCAGTGACGGACATTCGCATGAAGAAACGGGTTGTGATCGTCGGCGGCGGGGTCGCCGGGCTTGCCGCCGCGGAAGCGCTCTCCGCACGCAAGCATCCCGTCGTCGTTCTCGAGGCTCGACCGCGTCTCGGCGGACGCGCCAGTTCGTTCGAGGACAAAACGACGGGCGTGCAGATCGACAACTGCCAGCATGTCAGCCTGGGCTGTTGCACGAACTTCCGGCATTTTTGCGACCGGGCCGGGCTAAGCTCCGCGTTCCGCACGGAACCGGAACTGACCTTCATCGCCGCCGACGGGCGGGCGAGCCGCTTCCGGGCCGGTCGGCTGCCGGCGCCGCTGCATCTCGCTCCGGCGTTCGGCCGACTGCGTTTCCTCTCGCTGCGCGACAAGTTCGCGATCGCCCACGGGCTGTCCTCGCTCGCCAAGGCCGATGCGAGGTCGCTCGATGAAGAACCGTTCGACAGTTGGCTGGCACGTCATCGCCAGACCGAAGAAACCGTCAACCGCTTCTGGCACGTCGTGATCGTCAGCGCACTCAGTGAATCGCTCGAGCGCGTCAGCACGGCGCAGGCGCGCAAGGTCTTCGTCGATTCCTTTCTTGCGAACCGACACGGCTGGTCGATGCAGGTGCCGACCGTTCCGTTGGACGAACTTTACGGAACCCGGCTGATCGCCCACCTCGAACGTCAGAAGGCCGTCGTCCGCACCGGAGCCGGGGTTCGCCGGCTGATTGCGAACGAAGGTCGCATCGTCGCCGTAGAGCTTCGCACCGGCGAGCGCGTCGCCGGCGACGAGTTCATTCTGGCGGTTCCGCATCATCTCGTCCGATCGCTGCTGCCCGAGTCGGCGGCCGCGCGGCCGGAGCTGGACGACCTCGATC
>JBAQZJ010000506.1:0-15222 GCA_049790855.1 Planctomycetaceae bacterium
GATCCGCACCGTGCCGCCCCCGGCCGCAATCGCCTCGGAGATCGTCAGACTTCCGTCTCCGACGACTCCGCCCAGACTCGTCACGAGCAAGACGTCACCGCCGGCCGTCGAAATCCCCGTCGCTCCCGAGAACTGGCTCGAAGCAGTGACCGATCCGATCGTCAGCTCATCGGCGTCCCGATAAGCGACTTCTGCACCGACGCCGGTGTTGTTGGCCGCAAACGTATCGACGTCGTTCCCGCTCGACAGCAAGGACACGTTGCCCGCCGCACGCACGCCGAGCATCGACGCCGTGATCGTGCCGGACGACTGCAGAATCCCGGCTGCCGACGTGAGTCGAACCGTTCCCGTCGCGATCGTCGATACGTCGGCATCGAGCGTGAGCTGGCCCGTTCCCGCACGCAGCGTCACGTCGGCCGCCGACGATTGCGCCCCGGACGTCGCGGCGAACAGGCCGTTTGCCGTGATTGTGCCGACCGTGAACCCCGAGGCATCGCGATAGAGGATCGCGCCGTCGCTCACCGCCGCAAACTGGGAGACGTTATTCGCCGCGTTCGTCAAAGTGATTCCCGGCGCGCCGGCACGCACTCCAAGTGCAAAACCGGTAATGCCTCCGCCCGTCTGGTTCACCGCGCCTTGTTCGGCCGAAAGTCGAACGACGCCCGAAGCCGCATCGGCGACAACAGCCGTCGCAAGGTTCAGATCGCCCGTCTCGGCGCGGAGCGTCACATCGTGGCCGGTCACTCCGATCACCCCGATGAATCCAGTCGACGCACCGACGGTTCCCGTCGAAAAGGCATCGACGTCACGGAACGACGCAGCGCCGCCGGCGGAAGCGGCAAACACGTCGACGTCGTTCGTCGAGGACGTCAGCGTGATCGCGGCCGTCGCGATCGCGCCCAGATTCTCGCCTGAGATCGTGCCGCTGATCTGATCGATCGATTCTCCGGACGACAGTCGGATTGTTCCCGTCGGCGACGCAGTGACGTCGGCGTCGAGATTCAACGCGCCGGTTTCCGTTCGCAGGAGGACGTTGCCGCCCGTTGCGACGGCACCACTCGCGCCGGCGAAATCGGCGTTCGCAATGACGGAATCCAGGGTGAAGCCGTCTGCATCGGCGAAGGCGAGCGAGCCGGTCGCCGACGTGCCGGCGAAGACGTCGACGTCGTTGGTCGTGCTGAGAAGCGTGGCGTCGCCGCCTGAAATCACGCCAAGTTCTTCGGCAGAAATCGCACCGCCCGTCTGATTGACGGTCGTATTTGCGACGAGCCGCACGCTGCTCGACGTGCCGGCCGTCACGTTTCCTCCAAGTGAAATCGAACCGGTTCCCGCGAGAATCGTCACGTCATCGTCGGCAACCGCCGAGCCGACGGCAGTCACGCCGACGCTCCGGCCGGCGTCGAGCCGCATCGATCCGCTCGTCGTGCCGCTGGCGCCGGCCGTCACGGCGGCGGCGAGGACGAGATTGCGGCCGGCGGTGATCGTCACATTCTGTTCTGCCGTGACCGCTGAATTGACGGCCACATCCTGACCGGCGGAAAGGACGACGTTCGTCGAGTCGACCGCCGACGCTTCGGTCGCTGAATCCGACCCGGCGACAACGGCGGCGTTGACGGTGAGATCCGCCGTGGCCGCGACGTCGATCTCGCCGAGTCCTTCCGTGAAGACTCCCAGACCGGCAATCGTGATTGCACCGCCGGCCGTCAACGAGATCGAGCCGTCGGGAATCGCATCGGCCGGCTGATCGCGACGCTGTGCGAGCAGCGCAATCGACACGCTAGTCGTTTCGGCGATCTGAAGGTCGCCGGACGTGGTGTTGACCGCACGAAGCGTGCTGGCTGCTGTATCGATCGCATCGCTCGCACCGATGCCCGAGGCGGCCGTGAGGTCGACCGTTGCGGCCCTGATGTTTTCGACGCCGGCACCGTCGCCGGCCAGCGCATCAACGATCGCACCAGTCGCGGCGAGCGTCGCGTCGCCGGTTCCCGCATCGATCAGCCCGAGCCGCAGGTCGCCGATCGCGGTCAGAAAGACGTCGCCGTTGCCGGCGGCCGTATCGGCGTCGACGTTGCCCGTGGTCGCCACTTCCAGCGGAGTGCCGCTTTCTCCAATCGTGCCTGACGTGACCGTGAGATCGATCGATGCTGCCGAGAGGTCGGCGACTCCGTCCGCCGTGCCGCCGGCGATCGCAGTTGCGGCGAGGATGGTCGCCGATCCCGCCACCGCAGTCGTTCCCGCGACGAATTCGACTGCGCCGGTCGTCGCCGCGAGATTTCCGCCGATCGTTCCACCGCGGAACGTCGTCGTGCCGGTGCCGGCCGACTGCGTCAGATCACCGAGAAAATGGACAGTCGAGACGAATGTCGTGTTGTTTGCCGAACTGATCGTGAGCGTATTGAGCCGCTCGACACTTCCGACCGCTGCCTGAAACGCGACGTCTCCGCCGCCTGCGGTCACAGCAAGTGCGCGGTTGTTCGCCTCAAGATCGGCGTCGACCGTTCCGGCGAACGTGATGGTCCCGTCGGTTCCGGCGGCGACGTCGGTGTCGATCGAAACATCAGCGGCCAGCGAGACGGCCCCGGTCAACGTGACGTCGCCGCCCGTCGCGCCTCCATCGGTGTTGATGTTCGCGCCCAGTTCGATGATCTCGCCGGTGACGTCGAGGTGTCCGGCGGCGACCAGCGAACCGAGCGTCAGGGCGGTCGACACGTGGATCTCATCATCGCCGTCACCGGCGTCGATCGTGAGGCTTGCGTGATACGCGGCGTCGATCGAAGCGACGTCGATCACGTCGTCGCCGTCTCCGGCATTGATCGTCAGCGACGTCGTGGGATTCACGAACGTGACGCTCTCGCCGAGCGTCGAGTCGATCGTCGTCTCACCGGCGGCCGCCGCATCGGAAACGGTGATCGTTTCGGAACCGCCGTTGAACGTGAAGACCCGGTTGACCGCCGAGAGGTTGTCGACGATCGGTTCCAGGCCTGAATAAACGACGGACTCAGCGACGCCGAGACCGGCGAGATCGGTCCGACCGTCGTTTGCGCTTTCAAACGTGTGCGCCACGGTGTCGAAGATTCCGCCGGTCAGTATCAGCGCATCGTTACCTCCCGCACCGCCGTCGAACGTCACGGAGAGGCCGAAAACGCCTCCCGAAAAGTCGATCGTCAGTGAATCGTCTTCGCCGTCGGCTCCGGTGACGGTGATGCTCTCAGTGGCGGCGAGGACGCTGGTTCCCATCAATTCGCCGTCGACGTAGAACTCGACGAGCGCACCGTTCCGCACGATTCGCAAGTTGTTGGCCGCGTCGTCGTCCGGAGCGGCGAAATTGACCGGGCCGACGACCTGAACCACGACGTCGCCTGCCGCGTAACTGACGACGGCGTCGACGTCCGGTCCGCCGAAGTCGGTCAGCACGAAGGCGTCGGGATGACCGGTAAACGTCCCCGTCAGAGAACCGCCGGAAGCGATGAGCGTGTAGCGGTCAGCGGGATTGATCTCCGTGCTGCCGGTCGACACGAGGTTGAGAATCGCGCCCGTCTCGATCGTCGTCGCGCCGGTCACCACGATCTGGTCGTAGTCGGTTCCGGCGATCGGAGCGTCGGGCGGGTTGGCCCGGTCATCGTCGATGTTGACCGCATACGTCGAACCGGCGGCCAGCGTCAGATCGCCGTTCACCGTCAACGTGCCGGAATTGCTGCCGCCGGGCGAAATCGTCGCTCCTGCCGCGATGACGAGGTTTCCGGTGATGGTTCCCGCGCCGCCGAGCGTTCCGTCGATGACGGTGACGCTCGCCGTATCGGCGTCGATCTCCGCCGCACCGTCGAGGTCGATCATTCCAGCGGCGGAAAGCGTGATCGCCTGACCGCCTGAAACGAGATTCTGATCGATCGCCAGGTCGCCGCCCGACGACAACGAAATCGTGCCGGCATTCGTCTGGATTCCGGAAACGCCCGAGACGGTCGCAATCGACAACTCACCCGATCCACTGACGAACTCGAACGTCGCGCCCGAGGTCGAACTCGAACCGGCGAGCGAGCCGACGGCGTTGTCCCCGTCCAGTCGAACGTTCCCGCCGGCGGTGACGAGCAGTGCCGACGCCGTGAGATGCGGGACGGGGTCGGCCGGCAGGGCCGGCGTTGCCGTTTCGATCGTTCCGGCGGAAACCAGTTCCAGAACCGCGGCAGGAGACACGACGTCGGCCGTCAGCGTGATCGCACCGGCGGTGCTGCTCCCGATCCGGACCGTTCCGGCATTCAACGTGGCAAGCTCGGCGTTCGTCAGACCGAGAACGGCGCCGTTGCCGCTTCCGCCGGCACCGGGATCGTCGGCCCCGCCGAGATTGATCGCGGCACCGTCGGTGTTCGTCGAAAGAATGATGATTCCGGGGGCATCGACAGTGCCCGCCGAAATCTCAATCGAATCGTCGATGTGCAGATTATTGGCGCGAACTTCAAACGTTCCGCCGATTGCGATACCGGCGTCGATCGACACGACGCCGGCGATCAGCGTCAGCCCCGACGTTCCGCTGGTGACGGCGATCGCCGAGTCGACGTCGATTCGGTCGGTTGCCGTCAGTATGAGCGACTGGCCACCGGTCAGAATCGCTTCAATGGCGTCTGCGGTGATGATGCTGTCGACACCGCTCTGATCGGCCGCTTCGTCGAGGTCGCCGGGGCTGGCGAGGTCGTCGCCGGTCGTTCCGTCGCCGTTGAGGTCGGGTGCCGTCGCGACGACCGTGATGGTTTTGGGGTCGAGCAACAGCGTGCCGCCGTCTCCTTGTGCCGCCGACAGATCGACCGTGCCGAGGAATGCGAGCAGTTCTTTTCCCGAGACCTCTGCGAACCCGCCGTCGCCGCCGTTCCGTCCGCCGCGCGCGAGCACCGCTCCGGCGAAGTGTGTCGCGCCGTCGGACCAGACGATGATGCGACCGCCGTCGCCCGAGTCGATCGCATCGGCAGACAACGTGACGCCGCGGTCGATCGTCGTTCGCAGCGCATTGAGGACCGCGGCGTTCGATCCCTGATAATCGCCGCCGACGAGAATGACGCCGCCGCCGAGTCGACCGTCGCCGTCGATCTGCGCTTCGCCGGTCAGCCGGACCGTATGACCGAGCAACCGCGCCTCGCCGCCGATGCCGTCATCGTCGGAAACGTCGACCCGGCCCGCGACCGTCAGAATTCCGTCGGCCCCGGCGTTCAGCTCGATCGTTCCGCCGTCGCTGTCGAGCACGCCGGCCGGTCCGATCGTCAGTTCCGAGGTCGCGTGCAACCGCAGTTCGCCGCCGTCGGTGTGAATCGCTCCCGACACGTCGATCGCGCCGGCCGAGACGGACAGATCCTCGTCGCCAAGATCGAGACGGCCAGACAGCACGACGCGATCGGCATCATCGCCTGCGATCGCAAGGCCGGCGTCGAACTCGCCGCCGCCGGCAAGCTCGAATCGGTTCGCCCCGCCGCCGTCGAGGTCGATCGTCAGGTGGTCGGATTCATCAAGCAGCAGCAGGCCGCCGTCCGTTTCCAGCGAGAGGCCGTGGTCGTCCGTCGACAGTCGGGCAAGCTCGGTCTGTTCAAGATTGAGATTGCGGTGAGCCGTCGAGACGGCGTCACGAAGGACTTCGACGCCGTCGTAGTCGATCGAAAGTCCTGCGGCGGCGACCGTCCCGCCGCCGTCGCCGTGCAGGGCGTGGTCAACGGTGGTCGCCGTACCGCGAAGCGTCATCGTGTCGGAGGCAGTCCCGTCGTCTCCGTCGAAGCGAATCGCACCCAAGGCAGTTCCGGCAGGGCCAAAGTCGACCTGCAGGTGGTCGGCGTCCGACGAACCTTCGATCGTCAAGCTCGCGACGTCATCGGCCCGCGCCGTGAAGACGTCGTCTCCATTGAGGGACACCGCGATTCGATCGTCGCTGCGGTAGACATGAAAGAAGTCGGCGATTCCGTCGTCGGCGAAACGGCCGGCATCAATCGTGACGGCACCGTCTTGATCGATCTGAACTCCGCGCGCGGAATCCCCCGTATCAGCGAATGCAGCGGGATCATGCAGCGGCACGAGCGGCGACGCGTTCAGGACGCGACGGTGCTCCAGTCGCATCACCCGCAATCGCGGCGACGCTTGCAAGCGGCCGGTCGATTGCCGGCGAAGTCGAGAAAGCCGGCGTAGCCAGGAGACGAGCAGCATGACAGCGGCCTTGCAGTCACGGGCGGCGAAACGTGCCCTTCGGCAGGCGGCTGCGCACAGTCCGGGCCTTGGGGAAATCGGCTTATTATCCTGCGGGAAACAAGCGCACTCAATCGACATCTTGCACAATGCGGGCTTTTTGACGGATCTGTCGAAAATCGCGAATTTAATGACCGTGTCGAATTTGCCGGTCGCGGCGATTTCGCCGACTCTGCCGTCGCCGCCTGTCGGAACGAAGTTCTCCGATCGCACCGTCGAAACGGTTTTAGCGGGACTTTGCGAGTCACGATCACGTTGATGCTTGCGGTCGGCGTCCATCTTCGCCGACGGGAGAAGAATCCGATGCCTCGATCGGACCGTCTGCGTCGACCGGTCATTGCCTTTGGCGCTGTCGGCGTGTCGCTCGCCGCAGTCGCGGCCATCCTCACATTTGGTAAGAACGCCGTCGCACAAGAGCCGGTGGTCGACTGGCAACAGTCGGTCTTCACCGAAGTGATCGACCCGCAGATCTCGACACCGACCGCGGCGGCACCGCCGATCGCCGACCCGTTCGCACTTCCGCCCGGCGACGATCTGATTCCGCCAGCGCCACCCGCGGCCGATCGACCGTTGTCGCCCCGACGATCGGACGCAGCTCCCGCGACAGAGGATGTGCCGGAACAGACCCCGACGGACCCGTTTGCGCGATCGCCGGAAAAGATCCTGCGTTCACTTTCGGAGATTCGTGTCGCACTCGACACGCCCGCCGACGACACGCTGGCGGAAGAGGAGTTCGAGAAACGCGGCGTCATGACGCTGGCAACTCATGCGTGGCCGGACCAGACGCCGGAGGCGGCCGCTTACCGCTTCTGTTGCGGGCCGCTGTGGTACGAAGACGCGAATCTGGAGCGTTGCGGCTACTCGCACGGATGCCTTCAGCCCGTCATGTCGGGAACGCATTTCGTCGTGACGACGGCGTTGCTGCCGTACCGATTCGTCGCTGAACCGCCCTGTGAAACCGCGGCAACGAAGCCGTTCTGCCCGCCGGGATGTCGCTATCGCTGTTGCGACAATTATCTTCCTCCCCTCGATGCCGGCGGCAGTGCCGCACAGGCGATTGCGCTGACCGGTCTGATCTTCCTCATTCCATGAAGCGGCACCGGTCGCGGAAATCGCGATGGTTCAAAGCTCGAATCGGAATGTCCGCCGCAGGAATCGCCGGAACCGTTCTGCAATCGTTCTCGAATCAGCCGTCACTTTCGCGCGGCCGATGCCGCGGATTCTGAGGTCGGCGGCATCGGCGCCGTCGTCGAGTTTCACACGGACCTCGTAAGTCGTCTCGACGGGTCGAACAGTACCGTCAGCGTCGGTCCGGACCGGCAGGAGTTCCGCCTGCGCGAGTTCCTGCGGAACGACCCGAAGCGGAGTCGCCGAGACCGCCTCCACCCTGCCCTGTATCTGCCGGCCGGCCGATTGGTCCAGCAAAACTTTGACGACCTGGCCCGGCCGCAGCGCCTCGACCTGGTCTTCGACGACGTACAGCGCCGCTTCGACACGATGCGGATCGCCGACGAGACAAATCAGCGTGCCTGGCTCGACGTAACAGCCGCGGTTTCGCAGCGTCAGCAAGTTGCCGGACCAGTCTCCAAGTTCCCCCGGAGCGGTCTCCACCACTCGATCGGGAGGCGGCAGGATTGTTCCGCCGGCCGGTGCGGAGAACGTCAGGCTCTCATAGCTACGGCGTCGAGTCTCCAACTGGGCTGCAACACCTTCGACGGCCTCTTTCGTGGCGGACAATCGTCCGGCCGCGGTCCCATCGTCGAAACGCCGGCTCTGCAATGAGTCGAGCCTCGCCAGGAGCTGTTGATATTCTCCCCGAAGCTCTGCAAGCTCGCGTTCCAGTTCCGGATTGTCGAGGCGGCCGAGCACGTCTTTCGCTTCGACGTTCTGTCCGGCAGTCGGTGCGTCGATCAACGTGCCTCCGACCTGCGCATAAATTCGATGCGCTCCTCGCGGTTGCAGGATGACCGGTGCCTCGAGTCGGTGCGGCAGCGGCACGAAGCCGACAGCAGCGACGACCGCCGCCCCTGTCGCCGACACCGCCAGCGCCCGTCCACGACGCGGTGACGCAATCGCCGACTTCAGGGCAGAGACCGGCCCCGCGATCAGTCCGACGGCGCAGATGGCGGCGATCGCGTATCCGACCGGTGCCAGTCCGATCGGGGTCAGCAGTTTCAGCACCATCCATGCAATCGCAATCGTCAGCGCGATGCGGTAAACGGCGGAGAGTACGCCGTAAGTGATAAGAATCCAGGCGGGTCCGTCCGAGGACCGCGGGGCGTCTTCCATCTCGCCGAAAATCAGCCGCGCAACGGCTGCACGCGACTCTGCGGCGAGGTTCGGGATTTCCAGCAGATCGGACAGCACGAAATAGCCGTCGTATCGCAGCAGCGGATTCCCGTTGAGCCAGATCGTATTGATCGAGCAGACGAGCATCACGTTCAGGCAGACCGCGTGAAACAGCCCGGGTTCGCTGAACCACCACCCGAACGTGGCCGCGGCCGCGAGAATCAACTCGACGACGATTCCCGCGGCTGCAACCGCGATCCGACGTCGCTTCTGCGCAAACATCCAACTGTCGGAGACGTCGCAATACAGACACGGTGCGAACACGAGCAGCATGACGCCGATTTCATGACATTCGCCCCCGAAATGTCGACAGGTCAATCCATGAGCGAGTTCGTGCAGCACCTTCACCCCGCCGATGACGGCGAAGAGCAATGCAAGATTGCTCGCCGTGAAGAAGGCATCTGCGGCCGGTAACGCCGCCAGCAGATCGCCGAACCGCGTCGCCGCGAACACGATCGCCGTCGCGACGAAGGCTCCTGCGAAACCGAGACACCAGGGCGAGTAGATCCAGTGAAGCGCCACATGCAGCGCGCTCAACAGCCGTGACGGATCGATGCCCCGAAATCGAATTGCCAGGAGTCCCGGCAACAGATTCCAGGCGGCGCGTGTTCGATTGATCCGCCGCCGTTGCCAGAGTGCTGCGCCGCTTTGCGGAGACTCGGCCGTGACGAGGCCGTTTCGATAAAGCCCCCCGAGAAAGGCCTGCAGCGTTTCCGCGCCAAGCGAGAGTCCCGGCGTCCGGCGTTCAAACGCGTTCCGCAGCGCGCCGAGCGTCGTGCGTCCGTCGAGCATCCGCAGCAGCGAGTATTCGTCGTCGCTCAGATGAAAATAAGCGAGCGAGACGGGATCCTTGACGCACCAGCACCGGCGTCGTCGAAACACCTGCGGTCGAATGACGAGATCCTGTCGGGCGCGCAGCGCGATGACGGGATCGCCTGGTACCGCGGTCATTGGTTCGGTCCGGAATCGGTCGCCGGATCGCGTTCCACCGCGACGATCGGCCGAATGACCATCTCGGCTCGCAAACCCGGACGAAGCGCGAGTTCCGGATTCTCGATCTCGGCTCGCACGAGCACCTGGCCCGTCGTCGGTTCGACCTCGGGCGCGACGAAAACGACATTGCCGGCGTACTCCTTCGCATCCTTTCCGGACGTCGCGACCTTCAAACGAACATTCGCTCCGACGAGTTCCGTGCTTGCTTGGGATGCCGGCAGATATCCTTCGGCGCGCAGGACGTCCAGGCGAATGAGCCGGAGGACTTTTTCACCCGGTTCGACCCATTCGCCCCGGTGTCGAAAATGCTCGACGACCTGTCCGGCGATCGGCGCGGTGATCTGATGTCGCTGGAGGTGGAGATCCGCGAGCGATTGTTCCGCCTCTTTGAGACGCGTCGTCAGTTCCGCCGTTTTCTGCTCGTGCTCGATCCGACGAATCTCGGCGTCGGCCTTCTCGGTCACGAGACGCAGCCGGTCGACTTCCGTCAGAGACACCGCGCCAGGAACCGCCTCGCGCGAGCGTTCCGCACGCGCCAATTCCGCCTGTGCGACTCCCAGCGCCTTTCGTGCGTACTCGATCTCGATCGCTCGTTCCGCCTCGCGTTTGGCGACTGCGACTTCGAGTGTCGCTCGATCGCGAAGTAATGTCGCTTCGTCGTCCTGGATGCGCGCCACCGTCTCGCCGGCCTCGACAAGCCGGCCTTCCTCGACCGGCATTTCCGCGAGAACGCCCGCTTCTTGTGCCGGCAACTCGATGTCTTCACCGAGCCGAAGGAAGACGTTCGGAACCGTGATCGGCGAGTCCGGCTCGACGCCGAACGACGAACCGGCGATACCGCAGCATAAGGCTCCGGTCGCCAATCGGACTCCGATGCCGGTGCGACGACCGTGACGCCGGTCGCGAATCTCCGACCACGTGCCAGCGATCGTCGAGACGATTTCAGAACAGGACATGAGTGAGAAACGCCTCGTAGATTTCGTGGAACCAGACGTATCCGATCGCCCGTCGGCCACACTGGATGTTCGCCACGACCGTTGCGCCGGGCCGCGGAACCGGTACTTCGGATCGCGCCAATCGCGATGAAACGCGCAAGCTCGCTTGGCCGTCGTCGTCAGGCTCCGTCGATAGGGCCACTCGCTCCAGCGTGGCATGATAAGTCGTCTGCGGCTCGGTCGCGAGAAGGTAATCGATCGCCAGATCGGGACCGATGGCGTGACGGGCGGCGAACAGATGGCCGACGTTGCGATCCGGGACGAACAGCTCGAGTCGCCAGTCGTCTTCGAGGTCGACGACGGTCAGGAGTCTTTGACCGCGTCGAACCGGCCGGTCGGCGAGCCGTTCATCGGCCCCCCACGTCAGCACGACGCCGTCGATCGGGCTGCGAACCGAAAGCTGATTCCGCTGACGTTTCAGAATCTCAAGCTGACGCTCCAGACTTGAGACCTGTTCCGTCAATTCTTTCTCGTCCGCCGCCAGTTGTCCCGACCCCGCCGCCCGATCGCGAGCCACTCGACCGGAGGTGGCTCGCTCTGCCTGAACCGAGAGCAACCGCTGGTGTGCCGTCGCCAGTTCGCCGACGATCCGCTCTTGTTCGAGATCGAGCAGCGGGTCGACGAGCGTCAGCAGTTCGTCTTCCCGACCGACGGCGTCGCCATGTCGAACCGCGAGCGACCGGACCACTCCGTCGGATGGAGCGAAGACGTCGCGTGTCCGCACCGGCATTAATCGGCCGCGAGCGATCACCGTGAAGTCGGCTGAAACGAACGTCAGCGCGAGGATCGCCGCAAGAAGCACGACTCCGACGATCAGCGACTTCGGACGGTGTCTGCGGCGAAGCGGCGCGGCCAGCCTCCGGAATCCCGCTTCGATCGGCCCCGGCGTCGCCTCCAGGCTGTTGCGAAGTGCCTGCTCGGCATGGATCGCGACGGGCATCACGCGATCCGGCGTCGCGTGCCCGACGTCGCCAAACCACTCTGCGATCAGCGTTCCGACGGGGTACGGCATACCGGGGTCGTCACCGGCGTCCATCAGCACCACGATGTCCGCCGAAACTCCGGGCGCGAGATCGGAATACTCTCGCCAGGCGGCGGTCAAGCCGACCGGCGGAGCGCCACCGTCACTTTCAATCTGTTCGCCACGGAATCGCCAATATCGCCCGCCTGCCGCGATGACCGCGCCGGCGAGCCGTTCGAGATGGCGGACGGCATCGCTGCGGCGGTCGGGAAATTCGACACCGCTGACCGCCAGCGCCCGTCCGCCCTGAGCGGCGGTCACCGTCAGGCGATCGCATCCCATCGCCGTTCGTCCATCATTCGCAATTGCGAATGACGTCGGTCCCAGCTCGACCGGCCGGTAGACGGCTCGCGTGAATGCTTCCAGGCGCCGGGAGCGCTCGACCAGCGATCGGAGTGCCTCGATTTCGCGACTGCGGAAGTACTCGCTGCCGATTTCCGCAAACGAGCGGGCGATCTCGACGAGCAGACGCCCGTCCTGCTCCACTGTGGCTGCAGATGCGACGAGTTCGATCGCCCGACCCGACATCGGCGCGAAAATCGACGCGGTCGCAGTTTCGCTTCGCGACGCAGGAATCGCCCTCACCAGGCGCGGAGCCGCCGTATCCGAAACGCTCTGTGCGGCCTCCAAACGGTCGGTCGACTCTTCGGGGACCGTCCCTGCGGTGACCTCCGCGCGCCATCGTCCGGCCGAATCTCTCGCCCATAAGGCGCTTCCGTCAGCCTGCGCCGCCTGCATCGCGAAGTCGAGCAGCCTGGCCGCGAATTCGGGGGCCGCAATGGAAGACGCCGCGGCTGCGGCCGCATCTGCGAGAAGCGAGTCCAGCTCGTCGAGACGTGCCTCGCCATGCCCGATTTCGTGGGGTCGAGTCCCTTCGAGACTCATCTCGGCCGATCCGCTGGTGGTCTGTGCATCACCCGTGTGATTATCGGCGAGCCGTTAACCGGCCGCAACAGGCACGCGAATCGAACGGGGGAGACAGGCGTAATCTGGGGTGATTACGGGGATCTGACGGCGTTCGAACGCCAAACCTTGCCGGTTCTGTCGGTCTTGCCGGGAAGTCTCGCTCTGCCGATTGGCCTTGTTGACGATGAGAGCATCGGCGTCGATGTTCGCCGTCCAGCAGAGATGACGCCGACGGGGAATGGGAGCAACGATGTCGCGCAACGGACGACGCGAAACGCCCAGTGCGCGACGCCTCCGCGATCGCTCCGAACGCCGTGCCAAACGGCGATTCGTCGTCCCGCTCGCCTTCGCTGCGGCTTTTGCGGGCGGTTGCTCGTCGTTCGAGGGGCATCGGTTCTGGACGAAGGATCAAAGAAGCCCCTCCGACGAAATCCCCGCAGTGGCGCGTGTCTCGTATGCACCGCCGGTGAACGACGTCGTGCCCGATGACCCCATCCCCGAAGCGGCGCTTCCGCCGTTGACGGTTCGCGATCTCGACACGGTCGAATACCACGACATACGGCTGGAAGAGTCGATCCGTTTCGCTCTCCAGAACTCCAAGGTGATGCGATCTCTCGGCGCTGCAGTGCTGCGGAACCCGGAAGGGGTCAGAACACGGTATCTGACGGCGTCACAGTACACCGACCCGCGGTTCGGACCGGAAGCCGCGCTGGCCGCCTTCGACGCCGAGTTCGCGACCCGTGCCTTCTTCGAGAACAACGACCGGCTCATCAACAACCGGTTCTTCGGCGGGGGCACGACCGAGTTCCAGCAGGATCTGAACGTCTACCAGACGGAAATCCGCAAGCGCGCCGCCACAGGGACACTCTTCGCGCTTCGCAACAACACGCAATACGACGCGAACAACGCGCCGGCGAACGTGTTTCCCAACGCCTGGGATACGAACGTCGAAGCCGAGGTGCGTCAGCCGTTGCTGCAGGGCGCAGGCACCGAGTTCAATCGCATCGCCGGTCCCGACGCCGTTCCCGGCGTCTACAACGGCGTGGTCATCGCGCGAGTGAACAACGAGATCTCGCAGGCCGACTTCGAGATCGCCCTCCGCGATTTCGTCAGCGACGTCTCGAACGCCTACTGGGAACTCTATTTCGCCTATCGCGACCTCGACGCCCGCAAGAAGGCCCGTGACGAAGCCTACGACGTCTGGCAACGGTATCAGGCACGCTTCGACAGCGACGAAGAGACCGGCGCCGGAACTGCAACCGACCGGGTCGCGCTGGCCCGCGAACAGTATTTCCGATTTCAACGCGAAGTCGAAGAGGCGCTTTCGGGACGTCCGGTGCCGGCGACGCAGTCGGAACCGGGAGGGGGAGCACTCCGCGGCAACGGCGGCGTGCTCGTCGCCGAGCGACGCCTGCGACTTCTGATGGGTTGGTCGATCAACGATCGACGTCTGCTCCGGCCCGCTTCCGACCCGCAGGAAGCCGAGATCCTGTATGACTGGCAGAGCATCGTCGGAGAGGCGATGAGCCGGCGCACCGAACTCCGTCGCCAGAGACTCCTCGTCAAGCGCCGCGACAAGGAACTGGTCGCATCGAAGAACTTCCTGTCTCCCCGGCTCGATGCGATCGCGGAATATCGCTTGCGCGGATTCGGCGACGACCTGCTCGGTTACGACGATGACGCACGGTTCGCCAACGCCGTCGGCAACCTGACCGAGGGCGACTATCAGGAATGGCAGGTCGGCGTCGAGTTCTCGGTCCCGCTCGGCCGACGCAAAGGCCACGCCGCCGTCCAGAACGCGGAACTGTTGCTCGCTCGCGAGCGAGGCGTGCTTCACGAGCAGGAACGCCAGGTCGTCCACGACCTCAGCAACGCCATCGCGGAAAAGGATCGCGCCTACCAGGCCGTCGTCACGAACCTCGACCGGCTGACGGCCGCCAACGTGCTGCTCGAATCGCTGCAGGTGCTCGATCGGGAATCGGCCGGCGGCAGCGATGCGGTCTCGATCAATCTCGACCGATTGCTCGATGCACAACGCCGCGTCGCCGAGTCGGAATCCGAGTTCTATCGCTCGCTTGCCGCCTACGAGGTCGCGATCAAGAACGTGAACTACGAGAAGGGGTCGCTGTTCGATTATCACGACGTGCTTGTCGCCGGCAGCGAGTCCAGCCGGGCCAGCCAGATCGCTCGATCCTCGCCACTGCCGGCACCGGCTCCGATCGTTCCGCCGCTTCCCGCGACCGAGCCGCATCCCGCAACGGGTCGCGATCCTCACATTCCGCCGGTTCCCCCTGCGCCGCCGTCGGAACCGGTCGATTCTGCGGATGCTGCTAGTCCGTTCTTGCTCGAAGGCCTCCAGTTCGGCGCGGCCGAAGACGATCCTGCGATCAGTGCGGGCGTCATGCTGGCGACCGACGTCGGTTCAACGTCCGCAACCGCACCGACTGAGAAGCAAGCAGCACCATCAACCGACGACTGAGGCGTACCCGGAAGCCAGCGTCATTCGCCAAGTCTTTCCAGTAATTCCGCCGAAAGATACGTGCTCATGCGCTGCGGTGCTTCACCCGGCGACGGATGCGCTGCGGCGAGTGAGATCGCACTGTAGATCGCTTGCGGAAACAGATCGTCGGGCGGTGCGACAGGCGGTGCGTCGATCGGCGTCATGCTGCCGCCGCTCCAGAAGGCCGCCATCGCCGTCCACGCCGCCGCCGTTCCGTAGTCGAGACGTTCCGCGACGGCCTGAGC
>JBAQZJ010000507.1:0-6799 GCA_049790855.1 Planctomycetaceae bacterium
GCCCGAGTGCATGCGAGACGCATGCACCACAATCACGAACCACGAATCACACCTCGATGATCTTGTGCAGCCGTTCGACGAGTTTCGGAATCTCGGTGAGGGCGTCGTCCGGTTCTTCGTATTCGAGGACGACGTAGCCGCGGTAATCGGCGTCTTTCAGGATGCCGACGATCCGCTCGAAATCGGCGGGCTGCTTCTTGTCGCCGACGAACACCGACGCCTTCACCTGCGCGTTGACGGCGTACGGCGCGATCAGGGCGAGGTCGCGATACGGGTCGTCGGTGCGGAAATTCCCGCTGTCGAAGTTCACGCCGAACCACGGCGACGGCTCGACGGCCTCGACGATCTTGAGCATTTGCGCCGGCGTCGCGGTGATGCCGCCGTGGTTCTCGAGCGCGAGAAACACGCCGCGCCGCGCCGCATACTTGAGGCACTCGTCGATCGCGACGGCGCAGCGTTTGACGGCGTTCTCTTCGGTGTCGCCGTCGGGAACCCGGCCGGCGAAGATGCGGATGACCGGGGCGCCCAGGATCGACGCGCGGTCGATCCAGTCTTTACAAAGGTTGATCTGCGCGGCCCACTGCGGCCCTTCCGGAACGCAGAAGTCGTTGCCGATCGCGGTGCCCGAAATCTCGACCCCGAGGCGAAACGCCTGGTTCTTCAACCCGGTCAGATAGTCGATCGCCCCGTCGACCCGCGCCTGACGCACGGCCGGATCTTCCGACATGAGATCGGCGGGCGGGCGATGCGTCGGCGTCTCCTGCACGAACTTCGGGAAGTAGTAGCCCGTCAGTTCGGTCGCCGACATTCCGATCGACGCGCAGAAGTCGATGAACCCGGCGAGGTTCATGCCCGAGCCGGCGAGATCGTCGGCCGTCGGCGCGGTCTTCAACTGCGAGCGCAGCGAATACGCCGCCAGGCTCAATCGCATTTGCGGCCCGAACTTCCGCTCGATCGGCGCGGCGGCGACGGCAGGAGCGGCAAATGCCGGCATGGATGCGGCGCCGGCACCAATCACGGCAGCCTTCAGAAAGTCGCGACGAGTCGTCATCGGGGTCGGAGTCCTTTCACGGTGATGGTCGGTACAGCGCTTCCGGGCGAACCATCATAGCCGACCGGCCGGAGCGCGACGACCCGGAAGACGTTCCCTGTCTTCCGTCGATGCCGCAGTCGGGTGTCGTCACTTTTGATTGCCGATGAGGAGGCCGGTTCAACGCGGACCGGTGTGCTTGTCGAACTGTTGCAAATCGTGGGTGGCGGAGCCTAAGGGCGAATGCCCGTGGCCCCGAACATTGGACGTGGACCGTGAGAAAGTCTTGATGGGGCACCAATCGTCCGGGGCCACGCCCTTCGCCCTTAGAGCGGATTTTCCAAAGTCGCCTCTTGCATCGCATATGTCGCCACGCTATACATGAAGGAGCCATAGATCGCCACGCGATGTATTGTCCCGGTTCTTCACGGCGAGGCGACCGACGGCATGGCCCCTTTCGGAAGGATTCAGGATGGACCGCGCGTTCGACGCCGACCTGTTGCGAGGCAGTCTCGATCTGATGGTGCTCAGCGTGCTCGCCGAGGGCCGGCAATACGGTTATTCGCTTCAGAACAGCCTGCGGACGGCGAGCGGCGGGCGAATCGACCCCAAGGCCGGCACGCTCTACCCGCTGTTGCACCGACTTGAAGGCGACGGCCTGATCCGCGCGAAGTGGGATACGAGCACCGGCCGCAAACGCAAATGGTACGAACTGACCGCCGCCGGCAAGAAGCGGCTCACGACGCAGGCCCACGAGTGGTACGCCTACGCCGACGTGCTGCGGCGATTGCTCGAACCCGTCGTCGCCCCGCCGCAACCGGCGTAGCTTCGTACGCGCTGCGAAAACGCAAGCGTCGATCATCGCTTGCGTTTTCGCGACGCGATCGAAAAGCAAACTCATCCCGTCCCCCTGAACTCGGAGAACCCGTCATGTCTCAGGCCGAGTTCGACTCGTACCTGTCGTTGATGGCGAAGTTTCTGCGGCTGCGATCCCGCCAGCGGGATGCGCTCGCCGACGAGCTTCGCGACCACCTCGAAAGCCGGCTCGACGAGCTGCTGGCGCAAGGCAAGACCCGCGAACAGGCGGTGAAAATTGCGCTGGAGGAGTTCGGCGACGCCGCCGTGCTCGCCGAGGACTTTTCCCGTCTTGCCTCCCGTCACACGAGGAGATTCGTCATGCGCTGCACCGCCGCCAGTGCCGTCGTCGTCGCGGCCGTCGTGCTGCTCACGCTGTCGCTGGCTCCGCCGCTGCCCGACGGCCCCGGTCCGCAGAACGTCGTCGCGCAGGAAGAGATCGAAACGCCCCAGCCGCCGGATGTCGCGGCGCCGGCGATTCCCGACGGGCCGTCTGTCGAACAGGAGGCCGTCGCCGTGCTCGACAAGAAGCTCGGCAAGCCGCTGACGGACGTCGCGTTCGTCGAGATGCCTCTGGAAAATGTGCTCGGCGTGATCGCCGACCAGATCGAAGCCGACGTGCTGGTCGACAAAGCCGGGCTGGAAGACGAAGGCGTCGCCGACGACACGCCGGTGTCGCTGAGCCTGACGCGCACGCCCGTCACCGCTCGCACGGTGCTGGAGTTCGTCCTCGAACCGAACGGGTTGACGGTCGTCAACCGGGCCGGCGTGATCTACGTCACGACGATGACTCGCGCCGACGAACTGCTGACGACGCGGGTCTACAACGTCCGCGATCTCTTGGAGAATGCCAAAAGCCACACGACCGTTCCGCCGGCGACCGGCATGGAAGAGATGGGGGGCGGCATGGGCGGTGGCGGGTTCTATTCAATTCCGACCACAGCCCTGCTCGCCGGCAGCGTCGGGCAACTTGGCAGCAGGGCAGGCGAAGGCGGTGCCGAAGGCATGATGATGGAAGGCGGCATGGACGGCTTCGGAATGGAGTCGGGAGGCATGGGCATGTCGGCTTCATCGCGTCTGGTCGGACCGGCGAACGAACTGATCAGCACCATCCAGCAGACGACCGGCGGACCGTGGTTGGAAAAAGACGGTACCGGCGGCACGCTGACGGTCTTCAACGGCCTGCTCGTCGTTCGTCAGACGGATGAGGTTCACACCGAAATCCAGAAACTCCTCGATGCACTCCGCGAAGCCGCCGAACAGCAACCGGGATCGAGCGTCACGGTGCCGAAAGAGGGCAAGACACCGCCGGCCGAGGCGCCCCTGCTGGGTGAATCGCCGGCGGCCGATCGGCCCGCAAGTCGCGAGGAGTTCGCCGAGCGGCTCAAGAAATACGGTCTCGACGAGAACGCCGCGAATGCGGTCACAGAGTCGTTTCGCAACAGTGGCGGATCGCGGACACTCTGCCCGATCACGCTGCTGTCGTACTCGATGGATTTCGGCGAGGGGCCGCTTCATGACGCCGTGAAGTCGTTGAACGTCGAGCCGATGCGGTTGACGCAGTTCAACAACGTCGTCGTCCCCGATCCCTGCCCCGAGTCGCCCTACCCGTTGCTCGAAAAAGCGGACAAGCTCGCCGGCGACGGGCCGATCGGCACGCAGCACCTCGTGCTGGCGCTCTTGCAGGAGTTTCCCGAACCGATGAACCAGGCGCTGCAAAGCGTCGGGCTGACGACGGCGGAGCTTCAGACGCGGTTGTCGAAAGGCAGCGGCACTTCGCCGAAGCCGGACGTGCCCGTCGAGGGAGCGGACGAATCGACGTCGAGCCGCGCGAGCGATCTGAGTTGGTTGAGCGACTATTCCGTAACTCCCGATGCGCGCCATGCATTGCTCACGGTGGTCGAGGAGGCGGGCGGCGGATCGATCACCGAGCTGGAAGCGCTGCGGGGTCTGACTCTGACGCATCTGCCGAATCTGGAGCATGACTTTCACCAGGAAACGATTAATCGGATCGGCATTTCCCGCCGTGCATGGAGCCAGGCGATCGGCGCCGCGTCGGCGCAGGATCGCCCGCTCGGCGAATTGAAGACGCTGCTCGACGCTGCCGCCCGCATCTCCAAAGACGCAGGCGCGGACTCGATCGACGTCACGCATTTACTCGTCGCGCTGCTGGAGCGAGAAGAGGGGCCGATTCCGACGGCCTACGCGGACGTCGGGCTGACGCCGCAGGTCGTCCGCAAGAAGTTCCTGCAGGGCACCGGGCAAAAAGACGAGACGCCGGACGGCAGCGACGACTTTCGCAGGAGTACACCGCCGCAGGTCGAGGACGACGATTCGGGATCGGGTGTGTCGGGGCTGCCTCGCCCGGATTCCGGGTCTGCGCCGCCGGAAGCGATTGAGCGTTGAGCGCGCCAAGAAACCCGGCTTCTTCAAGAAGCCGGGTTTCTTTGTTTTGTGGTGCATGCGTCTCGCATGCACTCGGGCCGCGCAGGCCCGACGCGGGACGAGCCGGCAGGCGAGGCGTGATCGAACGCACGGCGGCCGTGTTGAAATCCGTGAGTCGTCCGGACCGTGCCGCCCCTGCCGGGGCGGTATGCACGCGAGACGCGTGCATCACAAGCCCGGCGCGCTCCCTGAAGGGAGCGGCTAAACAATCGACTTTCAACCTCGCCGCGCCGCCCGCCGGACTTTCGCCAACCGCCGAATATGTTTCGCGGCGAGGGTGCGGTCGAGGGTCTCTTTTTTCAGGGCTGCCGCGGCCTGGCGGAAGGCGTTCTTCACGTCGGCGACCGGTCGGCCGAGCCGGCGGGCGATCGGATCGAGTATGCGCTCTTCGCGAACGCCGTTGAGCCGCTTCAGTTTTAATTCTCGCGTTAATTGATGCAGGTAATGACGTAATGCGATCCGCCCGTCGCGGCTTTTATAATGCAGCATGCCGACGGCGTCGGCATGGGCGACGATGTCGCTGCGCGTCGGAACGCTGGGCGGCGACAGCGGTCCGAACCGGCGCGACCGCCACCACGCGAACGCCAGCAACACCGCGAACAGATGCAGCGTGAACGATCGCAGCGGACGATCGAACAGCAGCGCGACGACCTTCGGCGTGCCCGAGACGTTCAGCGATTCGTCGAAGACGGCGCTGCCGCGATAGCCGGTCGCCTCGAGCAGCCGCATCGCAAGCACGGCGTTGTCGGGCCACGTCAGCGAACGGTTATCGAACGGCCGATCGCTGGCGACGAACATCGCGACGCCGTTGCCGTGTTCCTGGAGGACCGCCTGCACGCTGCCGCCGGACGTGACGGCCTGCGTCGCCTCGGGCGCGATCAACTCGCCGCGGCTCTGCCAACTGAACGTGCCGTCGAGTTCGCCGAGACCGACCTGAATCGGATCCTGCTTGCCGTCGCTGTCGAGCGGCGTGTCGCGTTTCTTGCCCGAGACGCCGAACGGGCCGGCGTCGAACTCCGGCTCGTCGAGCGGAGCGGCGAACACGATCGCCCCGCCCGCGGCGACGAAATCGGCGAGCGCCGCCCATTCGCGCGGCGTCGGCGTGCGGGCGGTGCCAAGCATCAGCAGCGTCGAGTCGTACTCGAAGCCTTCGCGGCGGCGGGTGAAGGTCGTCAACGGCTGAAAGCTGCGCGAGACGGCGTATTCGAGCCGGTCGGCGATCAGATAGAGCGCCTTCTTGCCGCGCGGTCCGGTGCGGAAGCTGTCGGTCGCGATCTCGGCCCGGAAGTCGGGCATTAACCACGGCAGCACGACCGCCGCAACGATCAGCCCCAGCCAGAGAAGGTCGGTGCGATGGAACGGACGGCGGGACATGGAGGGTTGAGGGTTGAGGGTTGAGGGTTGAGGGTTGAGGGTTGAGGGTTGAGGGTTGAGGGTTGAGGGGTTAGCCGCTCCCTTGAGGGAGCGATTTAGGCCGGGGATGGTGCGCGTATTCCCGGAGTCGGTTCGGCGGCGAGGGCGGCTTCGTAGGGACGCAAGACGGCGTCGAACGCATCGGCCGTGGCGAGGCGTCGGCCGAATCCCACCGGAGCGTAGGCCCGAATCAGCCGGTCGAGCGTCGAGTACCACGCCGACGATTCGGGAATCGCACGCAAGTAGTCGCGGTAGGTCAGTCCGCGCCGCGGGCGAATCAGCCCCGCCCGTTCCGTATGCCCCATCGCCCCCAGCAGCAGCAGCGCGAGCGCTTCGTCGAAGCATCCCGCGGCGGCGGACTGTCGCGCGGCGGCGAGCCAGGCATCGGCCGGCTTGTCGCCGGGCGTGAGGAGCGACTCGGGTTCGTCGTCGGTCGCGGCATCGTCACCGGCAGTCGCGCCGCGCCGTTCGGTTCGCTCCCAGCGTCGCAGTCCGACGACGATCAGCGCGACGATTCCGCCGAGGACGGCGACCAGAACGACGACGACCACCAGCGAAATGGCACCGCCGAACAGTGATGCGACGAACTCGGCGAGCGGTCCGCTGCTGCCCGATCGCGATCGCACTTGGCGGGCGGCTTTCTCCTTTTCTTCATCCTGAGCCTTGAGCGAGTCGCCCGATCGACCGTCGGGACCGAGATCGAGCTGCGGCAGGTTGCGGAATTCGGGTCGGGCCAGCACGTCGCCGGCGGCGTCCTTCACGATTGGCGGTTCGGAATAGTCGGTTTCGACGTGGCGGAAACTGGCCTGAGAGTATGCGGACGTGGCGGCGACGACGCAGAACACGACGAGTACTCCCTGAAAGGAGCGGCGAGGCATTGCGGAATTTTGAAGCCCGGATCGTGTGGCAATTGACGCGCCGCCTCCCCTCTCCACTGGGGAGAGGGGCAAGGGGTGAGGGGCTGTCTTGTGCGTGCTTTGCCCTTGGCAACGGTCCGCCGCCGGTGTCTAGAGGGGACGGAACGGACCTCAAACGGCGCCCCGCCCCCCCCGCCCC
>JBAQZJ010000508.1:0-9401 GCA_049790855.1 Planctomycetaceae bacterium
GTCGAGGTCGGCCTTGAGCGCCAGGCCGGTGCGGAGCATCCGGCGGCGCAGGCGAGAGGTGTGCGGCAGTATGCCGATGGCGTTGCGCACCGCGTCCTGCACCACGCCCGGCGCCCAGGACTGCCAGCGGCGGCTGAGCGCCACGTTGTAGACGGTGGTCCGGTACCGGCCGTAGCCCGCGAGGGTCTCGTCGCTGCCCTCGCCGGTGAGCACCACCTTCACGTGTTCCGCCGCCAGCCGGGAGACGAAGTTGAGCGCCACGCTCGACGGGTGCGCCAGCGGCTCATCCTCGTGCCACACCAGCGACGGCAGCGCCCCGAAGAACTGTTCCGGTGTCACCAGCACTTCGTGGTGGTCGGTCTTGTAGCGCTCCGCCACCAGCCGGGCGTAGCGCAGCTCGTTGGCCTCGCGCTCGTGGAACGCCACCGAGAAGGTCTTGATCGGTTCGTCCACCAGCGTGGCCATCGCCGCCGTGATCGCAGCGGAGTCGATACCGCCCGAGAGGAACATCCCCAGCGGCACGTCCGCCATCAGCCGGAGGCGCACCGCCTCGCGGAACCGCTCGCCGTACTCGGCGATCAGCTCGGCGTCGGGACGCTGGTCCACCGGCTGGGCGAACGACAGGTCCCAATACGGGCGAATGGTGATCCGCCCGTTGGTCCACGTCAGCGTATGCCCTGGCAGCAGTCGCTTGACACCGGCGAACAGCGTCTCCTCGCCCGAGGGCGCATGATTCGCGAGATAGTCCGGGAAGGCGCTGCGGTTGAGCTGCGGCCTCACCGCGCCGGCGGCGAGCAGCGCCTTGATCTCCGACGCGAAGAACAGGGTGCCGTCGTCGTCGAAGACGTAATACAGCGGCTTGACCCCCAGCCGGTCGCGCGCGATGAACAGGCTCCGCGCATCGCGGTCCCAGATGGCGAACGCGAACATCCCGCGGAGGTGGTCCGGGGTCTGGTCGCCGTGACGCTGGTACAGGTGCAGCAGGGCCGAGCCAGGCTCGGGCACCGCCGCCACCTGCGGCGCGAACTCGACAGACAGTCCGTCGTTGACCGCCGCGATCGACAGCGTCCCGCCGGCGAGGTCGTTGCGGGCGATGAAGTCGGTCGCGTCGAGATGGAAGGCCGCGAGGTCGATCGTTTCGGGGTTCGAAATCGTCGCCGCGAGGAACTTCCACGAGAACGACTGCGTCGGATCGAATCCGTCGAGGGCGCCCGGCAGGAACGCATCGTCGAGCGATTTCAGGAGGACGACGAACGGATCCGCAGCGGTCGCCGCGATCGTCAGCAGATCGGTCACGACGGCGAGATCCCAATCCGTCCCCGCGGTGCCGGCCGCCGCCGCCAATTCCAGCTCGAAGTTGCCGTCGGCCCCCAGGGTCAGGTCGGCGAAGGTCGCCTGGCCGGGGCTTTGGCCGGGTGCGACGGTCGCCCCCGCCGCCAGGTCGACGAGGCCCGTGAAGAGGCCGTTTCCGGTCAGTGTTCCGCTCCCGCTCACCACCGCATTGAGCGTACCGTTATTGACGAGCCGACCGTGATTGACGAGCGAACCCTCGACGCCGAGCGTGCCCCCCGTCAGTTCGATCCAACCCGAATTGGTCAGATCGCCGCTGACGTCCAGCACGGATCCGTCAGCAATTTCCAACCGGGCCGGGTTCGTCGCGTCGGGCGCGACGCCGATGGAGATCGACGACGCCGTGCCTGCGGCACCGGCGGCAAACCGAGCCGTCGCTCCATCTGCGACGTCGATCGTCGTCGTTTCCAGACGCAGTCCGAAGCCGTCGAATGCCAGCGTTCCTTGCCCGACCTCGACTCCTCCCGTATTGGACACCAAGCCCGTGACCGTCTGGGTTCCGTCACCGTCCTTGACGAACGTGCCCGATCCGGACGACGTTCCCGAGTACGTCGCGTCGACGCTCCGACTGCCGACACGCAACTCGCCGCTCGAGACGATCGCGTTCGAACCGCCGAGCGCACCGACCACGAGTGCGTTCGTCGTCAAGTTGGTCACCGTCCCGGTTCCTGTCATGACGGCATCGAGCGTTCCGTGCCCGGAGATCGGAGCGTTGACGACGAGCTCCGTTCCGGCGCGAATCGTTCCGCCGGCAAGCCCGATCTCACCGCCCGACAGCGTCAGCTTTTCGGCGGCCTCCAGAATCTGACCGCCGGCGATGGAACCCGCCGTGCGATCTCCGCCGTAACTCGTCGCTCCCTGGCGCGTGTAATTCCGCAATTGGGTCTCGGTGAGGGCGACGTCCGCTGCCGAGAAGGCGAGCGTCCCGTCTTCCCAATAGAACTGCTTCTGGTCGACGGGCGCGAAAACCGTCGGCGTTGTGACCTGAAGCCGTCCGCTGCGAAGAAAGACTTTTGCGCCGGTCGTATCGGTGGCGATGCCTTTGAAGTGGACGCTTCCGTTCACGATCACGGTGCCGCCTTCGATCGACACGACGCCGGAACTCGTAGTGGTATTGCCGAGAATGAGCTTGTTGTCGATTTCGGCCGTGCCGGCCTCGACGCGAAGTCCGCCGGTGATGCCGCTCGTCGACTTGTTCGCAATGGTCAGATCGCCGACGCCTGATGGGCTTGCGAAGACGTGAAACCGAGCCGACGGATCGCGGAGCACGACCACTCCCTGACCCGACGCACTGCCGATCGCCATATCTCCCGCCGTCAGTTCGCTGTTCGCGCCGCGCAACTCGATCGAACCGGCGCCGAACGTGCCGAGAGAGACGAAATCACTGGCATGGAACCGCCCCCCGGCATTCAGCGTCAGGAGGGCCTGCGCGCCGCTCTTGGTTCCCAGGTAGGCACGCGCCGTCCGGAACACAGCGTTTTCGAGCGTCAGTCGGCCGGCCGTTCCCGCCTCGGCGAGGTGGGTCTCGGTGCTCGACGAGATGGCGTTGTTGAACGTGCCGTTCGCGATCGTCAGCGACGCGCCCGTCTGCAACCGATCCGAAACAATGACCCACCCGCCTTTGACGTTTCCCGACGATAGAAAGGGCTGGATCGTATAGGTATGACCAGCGAGATCGAGCGTCAGCTTGTTCGCGCCGGCCGTGAAGGCGGCATTCGTGCGGTCGCCCTGAAGCACGGCCGCCCACGGCGTACTGCGAAGATCGGTTCCGTAGGTGACGGCCCAGCGCGGTGCGTCGAAGTTCGCCGTGCTCCAACCGGTGTCTTCTTGGAAACGAGGGACGCCGTCGCCGGCGTCTGGAAGAGACACCCCCTCGTCGGATCGAAACGCCGTGCCGTCTTGCGCCGGCACCGTGACGGGAAGCGAAGCGAGCAACGCCCCGACGACGGGAACGAGAAGCCTGTTCATCGGCACTGGCAACCGAAATTGCCGGGCGACAACCCCGCTCGTCGCCACGGCAGGCCCGCGGTCACCACATGTTCCCATGTGGCAGTCTGGATAGAATAGTGAACATGGGAAACACCCTGATGCAACCATGAATTCCGATTTTTCGTCACACCTGCCCGAATTTTCGAGCAACCGGCGAGACCCGGAATGGGCTGCCGTGGCGGATCAAGTGGTGTCGATCGCCTTACCACAGTGCTAGAATCGCAATCGCGATCTGATGCCGTCGCTGATGATTCCGGAAGCCTGTCATGCGCCTTGTGTTGCCGTTGGTCGTTCTTGCTGCTGCCGTCGCGACGCTGGCCGCCGTCCTGATGATGCCGGCCGAATCGTCGTACGACCCCGATCCCCCGTCTCTGTCGGAATCCAATCCGATCACCATGATGCCGGACGGTCCCGCCCCGGCGGGCATGGTCTGGATTCCCGGCGGAAGCTTCCAGATGGGAAACTCCGACCCGGCGGCGAATCAACAAGACGAAGCCCCGGTTCACGACGTGACCCTCGACGGCTTCTGGATGGACGCGACCGAAGTCACCAACCGCCAGTTCCAAGAGTTCGTCGACGCGACCGGCTACGTGACCACCGCCGAGCGACCGATCGAACGCGACGATCTTCAAGGCCAGATTCCCGCCGCAGCGCTCGCCTCGATTCCCGACGAGGCGCTCGACCCGTCGAGCATCTGCTTCAACAGCAGCTTCGACCCCGCAACCATCGACAGGTCGGACCCGCGCTGGCCGTATTCGGTCTGGCAGATCATCAAAGGAGCCAACTGGCGGCAACCGGAAGGCCCCGGCTCGTCGATCGACGACCGCATGGAGCACCCGGTCGTGCATGTCTCGTGGGACGACGCCGTCGCCTACTGCGAATGGGTCGGCAAGCGATTGCCCACCGAAGCCGAATGGGAATACGCCGCCCGCGGCGGCCTCGCCGATGCCACCTATCCCTGGGGCGACCAGCGCGAGCCTGCGGGAAAATACGTCGCTAACATCTGGCAGGGTGATTTTCCCTACGAGAACAACGTCGACGACGGCTTCAAGACCTCGTCACCCGTCAAGGCTTTCCCACCGAACGCCTACGGCCTGTACGACCTGAGCGGCAACGTCTGGGAATGGTGCCACGACTGGTATCGCCCCGACTACTACGCGAAGTCCCCGAACCGCAACCCGACCGGCCCGTCCAGCAGTTTTGACCCGCAAGAACCGACCATCTCCAAACGCGTCCAACGCGGCGGCTCGTTCATGTGCAGCGACACCTACTGCATCGGCTACCGCGTCTCAGCCCGCATGAAGGGCGATCTGAAGACAGGGACATTTCATTGCGGGTTCCGGTGCGTGCAGTCGCCCTCAGAGTGAAATGCTCCTGTCGTATTAGGGCGACCGCGCCTGACCCGGCGCGAACGGAAAGTCGATGCCGAGCGCCTGCAACGCCAGCGGCACGAAGTCGACCGTTCTTGAGGGAGACGGCAACGTCATGCCGTCCGGCAAACCGGCGGCGAACAGCGGCGACGTCGAGTCGAGGGCGTGCAGCGAGCCGTGCGAGCCGCCGGGGTGCGTCGCAACTTTCGGCAAGTCGAACTCGTGGCCGAGTCGCGCGGTGACGAGTACATGACCCGCCTCGTCGAAAAAGCCTCCCGCGGCGCGTTCAAATGCGTTGGGATAGTCGCCGAACTGCACGATTCCGTCCGTCAGCGTCGCATCAAACACCGCCAGATCGCCGTCCCAGCTCCAAGTCGTTCCGAACTCGTCGCGACCAACATACGGCAGGCCGGTTCCCGAGCGGAAGACAAGCGTTCCGCGATCGGCTGTGGCGACGTGATACGTCTCTGGCTTCGAGGACGACGGTTCGGCCCAAAGCACCTGGTCGATCCGCGGCTCGGCAAGCAGTTCGGCGACGACCTTCGCTCGTAATCTCGCGCCATCCCGCAGGTAAACCTGCGCGGCTCGCATATTCGGGCAGGCCATCACCTGATCGCCTTGATCCCATTCGGCCCCCACGCCGACGACCGACAGATCGGCGAGCACGTCGTCGAGATCGATCCCGCGGATCGACTCGTCGTCGATCGTGTCGGACTGCGAGTGATCGCCGGTGATCAGGATCGCCGTCTCTTCGAGAAACGCCTGGAAGCCGCCGCGGGCCTCGAACAGCCGGCCGAGCGCGTCGTCGACGTATTGCAGGGTCGGGACGGCGTTCAGCGGACCTTCCTGGTGACTCTCGAAGTCGTTGTTCGGGAAGTAGGCGACGGTCAGGTCGGGCAGCGGTCCGCGACTCGCGAGGTCGAGCAGATAGCCAGCGGTCGTCTCGTCGTGAAAGCCGTAGCGGCGAGTCACGCCGCCCGGTGCCGTCAGCGGACCGTTGCCGTCCGGATCGCAAGTTACGAAGTCGGCGAGGCACAGGACGTCGGGGCCGCGAAGCGTCTCGGCCGATTTGATTCCCGGCAGCAACTTGAACAGCAGCGGCAGGTTGACTTCGTGCGGCACGTCGGCCTTGAACCACATCGAATTGATGCACGCCGTGCGCCGTCCCGCCTGGCGGGCGATCTCGTAAATTGTCGGGCTGCGGAGGTGCTCGTAGTTCAACGACACTTGAAACTCGCGAAAGTACCGTCCGTGCCCGTGCGCCATGATCGCCCAGACGTCGTCGCCGTAGTACGCGACGCGATCGGTCTTTTTGTCATACCAGTAGGCTCCCGCGACGCCGTGATTCTGCGGGTACAGCCCGGTGTGAAGGGTGCAGGTCGCGGCGGGCGTGATCGACGGAAACATCGACCAGCAGCGCGGCTCGAACTGGCCGTAGCGGGCCAGTTTCGCGAAGTTCGGCAGGCGTCCGTCGCCCATCGCCGGCTCGACGACGCGCGTCGCCAGCGCGTCGACGATCACCATCAGCACTCGCTTCGTCGTCGGCTTCATCGAGGTCTCTTCGCGGGATGGTGGAATCCGTCTTCACCGTAAAGCGAACAAACAAACGTCGCAACGGCAACCCGAGCCGCGACCCTCAGGGAGCGGTTCTCGGCGTCCGAACATCGATTTGCGCTCCCTGACGGTCGCGGCTCTGAGAGGCTCTCCGGATACCGGAAGCCCCCGGTTGACGAACCGTCGCCGACGCCCGACAGTGAAAGCAGCGGAATCCTTCGGCGATCCCAGGAAGAAGTCATGCCCAGGAAGAAGTCATGCCCAGGAAGAAGTCATGACTCGCACGACGCGACCTCACTCATCTCGCCGTCCGGTTCATGCCGGCGTGTTCGACGACGTGGAATCGGCCGACCGGGCGGTCGCCGGACTGCTCGAAGCCGGTTTCTCGCCGAAACAGATCAGCGTCGTCTGCTCCGACGCGGCGAAGCGACGCCATTTCACCGGACTGCGCGAAGACGAACCGAGCGGCAGTCACACTGCTCAGGCCGCGGCAGCGGGCGGCACGATCGGGCTGGCGCTCGGCAGTCTCGTGGCATTGGCCGGCGTCGCGGCGACGGGCGGCGCGGGCATCGTCGCGGCCGGGGCGATCGTCGGCACCGGCGTGACGGGATCGTTCATCGGCGCGATGCTCACCCGAGGCGTCGAAAAGGAAGCCGCCGACTTCTACGACCAGGAACTCCGCCGCGGCCAGATTCTCGTCGTCGTCGAAGACAAGACCGACCACCCGCACTTCGACGACGCCGATCGGGTGCTCCGCGAAGCCGGGGCGGTGCCGTTTTCGCTGCGGGACGGATGACGCGCTTGAGATTGCGCGGCGCGTCGACGCGGCGGGTGGCTGGGGACGGGCCGCATTGTGCGTCGAGGGCAGTGAAAACGATCATCGGCTCGCCCCCAGCTCGAATGACACGCGACTGGGGGCGACGCGGTCGCGCCGTGTATGACGTCGATGCTAATTGCGCGTCGTCCCCAGCCACCCCGCCGCGCCGTGTCCATGAGAGCACGGCAGCCATTGGTTCGGAGAGTTGACATCCTTAGCTCAACTGACGGAGACATTCACCGTGGAAGTGCCCGTGCAATGGCGCGAGTATTCTTGTGCGGACTACTTCAATTCCTCGCTCTCCGACGACGGCTTCTGGGATGAACCAGGCCAACTCTGGTTGATCGAGCCGAACGGTCGCGTCGAGGAAGTCGTCGAGGCGAACTTCCTGCAGGTCGGGCGGCCCGGCGTCGACGGCATCGGGTTCGGTTATCGCAAAGGTCATGTCGGCTTCTGGGCTTACCACCCCGTCGTCGACGAATTTCAGCACCTCGCTCCGTCGGTCCAGGAGTTCCTGGAAGGCTGGTTCGATGGTCGAATCACCGTCTAGCGGACGGATGGCCGGGCACGTCCGGCACACCGCTCATGCCAGCCCCGTCTCGCGCGGTTGCGACGATACAGGCTGCGTCGCCAGCGGGTGCCCCGCCTGTTCTTCGACCGAGCGCAGGTTGCGGGCGAGCTTGTTCGTCTCGCCGGCGTCGTCTTCGATCTTGATGAGCGTGACGACGTGCGAGGAATGTCGTTTCGCGATTTCGTGGCACTCGTGCAGAACGGGCATCACGACCTCCCAGTCGCCCTCGACGCACGTCGCCGACGGCGTGAGCTGATACGTCAGCCCGGCGATCTCGATCTGCTTGACGACCTCGGCGACGACGCCACTGAGATGCTCGCTGCCGCCGATGGGGATGACGCTGAACTCGAACAGCATAAGACCGTTCCTCGAGCGGGAAGGTGAAGACTCGTCGAAGCGGATCAGGGCCGAAACACGCCGAGGAAGCCTCATGCCAAGACGCCAAGGTTGAAGTTTTGCCGCAAAGGGCGCAAGGATCGCAGAGACGGCGCGGAGGGAGAGGGATTGATCACTCAGCGAGTCCTCCGCGATCCCTGCGTCCCCTGCGGTGAACTCTTTCTTCTCTTTTTCTTCTCTGTGCGCCCTGGCGTTCTTGCGAAAGACTCTTCAAGGATGATCCTCCGGCGGAACGGTGCTGACGCCCAGCGCCTCGTAGGTGTAGCAGTGGCCCGTCGCGCCGCGGAAGATCAGGCCCGCGCCGCAGGCCGCCAGTCCCAGGCCGATCCAGCCGCGATTCGCCGCCCCGAGGCCGATCAGCAGGCCGGCGGCGAGCAGCGACAACCGCCGCTCGTCTTCGCCGACGTTCGTCCAGTCGCACGATCGCTCGCAGGCCGCCGGAGGATGCAGATTCATCGCGTCGGTTCTCGTCGAAGCACTTCGAACGGATCGGCAATATCGTCGAGACCAGTGTGCCGCGAAAACCAATGAAAGACAGCGCCGTTTTGACGCGCCGCCCGGGACAACCCCGGTGACGCACCCCGGCCGCGTCCCCTTCAGAGCCGCGACCGTCAGGGAGCGCTCATCGAGAATGGTGCGCCGTTAAACGCTCCCTGACGGTCGCGGCTTTGAGTGTTCGTCATTCCGGCCGCGGCGCCTCGACCGGTTCGCGTCCGATCACGCCGGGGCAGAACGCGAGCGTGGGTTGGCCGAAGACCGTCGACTCGTCCCATTGCATGTTCGGGTGCAGCAATGCCTCTGGCAGGGGAATCGTCCAGGTGCTCGGAACGGCCTTCGGAGCCGGTGGGGTCGTCAATTGCGGACCGGTGCGACCGGTGAATTCTCCGTGCGTTCCGAGAGGCCGGAGAACGTCCCAGGTAACCGCTCGTGGGTACGAGAGGACCGTCTTCAGGCTGGCGAGCATCGAGAGCGGTGATCCTCGGCCGTCCCAGCGGGCGAGCGCGATATTCGTGACCTGGTAATACCCGCTAACAAGGATGCGATTTGCCGGAAGGCGGTCCTCTCGCGCCAGACTCAGGCTGTGTCTGAGCGCCGAGAGCTGGTCAACGACGTTGGGGACGACGTAGCGCAGCGGTGTTCCGGCAGGTTGAACTTTCGCGAGAAGGACGCTCTCGGGCTGATCCCACCACGCCGGCGGTTCGAAGGCGAGCAGGTCGATTATTCGGCCGTCGGAGTGGAAAGCCAGCATTCGCCGGTCGGGATCGGTCTGCGTCGTCCATGTACTCTCCGACAGGTCTCGCCACGAGTAGCCCTCGATGGCGACGACACACCACATCTCGTCGCGGTCGGGATG
>JBAQZJ010000509.1:0-12163 GCA_049790855.1 Planctomycetaceae bacterium
CTCCCCAGAGGAGAGGGGAGACACGTCAAGTAAGTGCCATAGGGCGAGCGCCCTCCGGCTGATCCGAAAATCAAGCGGTGACAAAGCACTAGACGCACGACGACTCGCCCCACTTCGGAGTTCTATCCGGTCATGATGCAGAACCTGACGCTCAACACCGGTCGCACGCTGCCCGCCGTCGGGCTGGGGCTGTGGAAGATCGACCGCCCGGCGGCCGCGGACGTCGTCGTCGAGGCGGCGCGTCTCGGCTATCGGCATTTCGACTGCGCCAGCGATTACGGGAACGAGGCGGAAGTCGGCGAAGGACTGCGGCGAGTCGTCGCCGACGGGATCTGTTCCCGCGACGATTTGCGAATCACCTCGAAACTCTGGAACACCTGCCATCGCGCCGAGCACGTCCGTCCGGCCGTCGAGCGGTCGCTCCGCGACCTGAAGCTCGACTACCTCGACCTGTACCTGATTCATTTCCCGATCGCGCTGGCGTTCGTCCCGTTCGACGAGCGCTACCCCGCCGGCTGGTTCTTCGACCCGGACGCTGCGAAGCCGCAGATGAAGCCCGACCGTGTCCCGCTGAGCGAGACGTGGGGCGCGATGGAGGAACTCGTCGCTGCCGGCCTGGTCCGAGACGTCGGCGTCTGCAACTTCGGCGTCTCGCTGCTGCGCGACCTGCTGGCGCATGCACAGATCCCCCCCGCCGTCCTGCAGGTCGAGGCTCACCCCTACCTGACGCAACACAAGCTCGTCCGGTTCTGCCGCGAGCAGGGCGTCGCGGTCACGGCGTTCTCGCCGCTTGGCGCGCAATCGTACTTCTCGCTGAACATGGCGGCGGCCGAGGAGTCGCTTCTCGCTGACGATGCGATCCGCGAGATCGCTGCCCGGCACGGACGGACGCCGGCGCAGGTCGCCCTGCGCTGGGGCGTTCAGCGCGGGACGGCGGTCGTGCCGAAGACGACCCGATCGGAGCGGATGCGAGAAAACGCCGCGATCTTCGACTTCGAGTTGACCGAACCGGAGTTGCGGTCGATCGATGCGCTGGACCGCGGCCGGCGATTCAACGACCCCGGCGACTTCTGCGAATCGGCCTTCAATACGTTCTATCCCATCTACGAATAAGCGGCCTGCGGGCAGGCACGCCTCCAAGCGAGGAGTCCGATGGACGGTTCTCTTGTCACGACAGGTGCGGCGCTGGCGGTGTCGACGCCTGCGATTGCCGGTCAGCAGACGCACGGGGAGACAGTCTTCCCCTACGTCGTGCGAAGCGAGTCGGCCGACGCGACTCGTACCGATGCGGTACGCTGGTTCGAAGCGAACCGGCAGGAACTTTTGCGGCTCGCGACCGTCCACGGTGCCGTGCTGTTCCGCGACTTCCCGCTCGCGACGGCGGAAGACTTCGATGCGCTCATCGAGGCATTGAACATCCCGAATTTCCCGTACAGGAAATCGTTGTCCAATGCGGTGCGCGTCAATCGCACCGAGCGCGTCTTCTCGGCGAACGAGGCGCCGCCCGAGGTCACGATCTTCTTTCATCACGAGATGGCGCAGACGCCGGTCTATCCCGCGAAGATCCTGTTCTTCTGCGAGATCGCCGCTGCGGAAGGCGGCGCGACGCCGATCTGTCGCTCGGACGTGCTCTACGAGCGACTGAAGGCGGACTGCCCGCAATTCGTCGCCGACTGCGAATCGAAAGGGCTGCGGTACACGAATGTGATGCCCGGCGACGACGACGCGCAGTCCGGCATGGGACGAAGCTGGAAGAGCACGCTGGAGGTGACGAACCGCGACGCGGCGGCGGCTCGGCTCCGGGAGCTGAACTATTCCTGGGAGTGGCTTCCTGACGGCTGCCTGCGGGCGACGACGCCGCCGCTGCCCGCCGTGATGGAGGTCGGCCCGGGCCGCAAGACCTTCTTCAATCAGCTCATCGCGGCGTTCTGCGGCTGGAAAGACAGCCGCAATGATCCGTCGGAGGCGATCCGTCACGGCGACGGCTCGAAGCTCGACAGCGAGTCGGTGATGAGGGCGGTGGCGCTCGCGGAAGAGCTGGCATTCGACGTGAAATGGCAGCCGGGGGACGCGGTGTTGATCGATAACACGATCGCGATGCATGCCCGGCGCACCTTCCGGGGAACGCGGAAAGTGCTCGCGTCGCTGGCCGACGTTCAGACGCAACAGTTCATCCTTCGTTAACTGGATCAGGCCGTCGCATGTCCGTGAGTAGCGACCCGATTCCGCCCGACGAGCCGGTCGTCGAACCCGTGGTTCCTTCGGCCGACGGGACAACCCGCGAGCCGTGGTATTCGGGGATCAGTTCCTACCAGTGGCTGGTCCTCGCCGTCGCCTGCGCGGGCTGGGTGTTCGACGTCTACGAAGGTCAAATTTTCAACATCACCCGCGACCAGATGCTGACCGACATCCTCGCCCATGAGGGAAGCCGGGCGGACGTCAAACGCTACGGGGATCTGTTCCTCGGCGTCTTTCTGCTGGGGGGGACCATCGGCGGGCTTGGCTTCGGCTCGCTGGCCGATCGAATCGGCCGCCGTCCGACGATGGTCGCCACGATCTTAATGTACTCGGTGTTCTCCGGGCTGACCTACTTTGCCGAGACGCTCTGGCAGGTCGCAGCTCTCCGGCTTCTGGTGGCGATCGGAGTCGGCGGGGAATGGGCGGTCGCCGCGAGTCTCGTCGCCGAGGTGTTCCCGTCGAAGGCCCGCGCCCAGGCTTCCGGGATCTTCCACGCTTCGAGCATCCTCGGAACCTGGATGGCCGCGATCGTCGGCATCGCGGTCGGTATGGAGTGGCGTTATGCGTATCTCATCGGCGTCGCCCCGGCGCTGCTCGTGCTCTGGGTGCGGGCGAGCGTCAAAGAGCCGGAGCGTTGGCGGGTGCGTCGGGCACAGTCGGGCGCAGCGGGAATGGGGCGATTTCGCGACCTGTTGCTGGATCCGACGTGGCGCCGCCGCGCGATCCTGGGCACTTTGTTGGCCTCGGTCGGTCTCGGCACCTTCTGGGCGGTGACTGTCGCCGGGCAGAATCTCGCCGAGGAGATGCTGCTTCGCCAAGGCGTCGAGAAGGCAGAGGCGGTCAGTCGCGGTAAGTTCGCCTACGGCATCGTGCAGACCGCCGGCGGCGGTCTGGGTTTACTGTCGTTCGGTCCGCTGTGCGCCCGCTGGGGCCGCCGCCGGGCTTTTGTCGTGTTTCAGCTTCTGGCGGTCGCCGTCGTTCCGCTGACCTGCTTCGGGCCGCGGAACTACGCCGAGCTGCTTGTGCTGCTGCCCGTCTTCGGATTCCTGACGCTGGGCATGCACGCAGGATACGCGATCTATTTCCCCGAATTGTTTCCGACGCACATCCGGGCGACAGGAACCAGCTTCTGCTTCAACGGCGGGAGGCTGCTCGCCGTGCCGATCCTGCTCGCATCCGGCTGGCTCAAAGGCCTGCCGGGGGTCGATCTGCGATGGGCCGTGACGAGCCTGTCGCTGTTGTTCCTGCTGGGGGTCGTGCTGATCCTCGCCATGCCGGAGACTCGCTCGACGGATCTCCCGGAATAACGACGTCGCGGGTCACCCCGATGCGCGAATCGGTCGTGGCTCAGTTTGGTATGAGAAGCCTGGCTTCTTCAAAGAAGCGGGGCTTCTTTGGGCGAAACGGACCCACACCCCGCGAATCGGGTCAGCGACACCGGGACAGACTCAATCGGATCTCCGCGAAGGCGGCCGGTTCACTCGCGGTGGCCGGCAAGATATTCGTCGATGGCGCGGCGGACGAGTTCGGCGACGGACAAGCCCTTGCGGTCGGCGTGGTCGCGGAGTTCGGCCAACTGAGGCTTGCCCAGCGACACCATGAACCGCGCTTTGCCGGACGGCCGCTCGTCGTCGAGCGGTTCCCATTCCTCCGGTACACTCTCGCCTGGCGCGCCGCGCGGCATTCCTGACCTCTGCGGTGATGTCCGTATCGACCGTCCGTTCAGAAAGAGAACCCCGAACGGGCGGCGAAGTTCCGCAGAGAGTCGTCAGAACAGAGGCTGTGAACCCGATTAGACCGTTGACGCCGCTTCCAATGTCTCCCAGCGCTCGAACGCCGCGGTCAGGCCGGCATCGACGATGCTGAGCCGGGCGGTGACTTCGGCGATCCGCGAACCGTCCTGGCGATAGAATTCCGGGTCGGCCATCGTCTCGTGAATCCGCCGCTGCTCGTCTTCGAGCGACTGAATGCGTTCCGGCAGCGACTCCAGCTCGCGCTGTTCTTTATAGCTGAGCTTTTTCGGACGAGTCGGGGTCGTTGACGCGGCTGCGGCATTGGGTTCCGCGAGCTTGTCGGACGCCGCGGCGACTTGCCGTTGCGAGCGTTGCCAGTCGTCGTACCCGCCTTCGTATTCCTTGAAGACGGCATCCCCCTCGAAGGCGAGCACGCTCGTCGCGACGTTGTCGAGGAACGCGCGGTCGTGGCTGACGAGCAGCACCGTGCCGTTGTAGCCGACGAGCAGGCTTTCGAGGAGTTCGAGGGTTTCGGTGTCGAGATCGTTCGTCGGCTCGTCGAGCACGAGCACGTTCGACGGTTTCGTGAACAGTTTCGCGAGCAGCAGACGGTTCCGTTCTCCGCCCGAGAGGAAGCGGGCGGGGCTGCGGGCGCGTTGCGGTGAGAACAGGAAATCCTGAAGGTAGCCGATGACGTGCTGCCGCTGACCGTCGACGACGACATGCTCGGCTCCGTCGGCGACGTTGTCCTGAACCGTCCTGTCTTCGTCGATCGATTCGCGAAGCTGATCGAAGTAGGCGATTTCCAGGTTCGTGCCCTGCCGCACCGTGCCGGACATCGGCTGTAATCCACCCAACAGCAGCCGCAGCAGGGTCGTCTTGCCGCAGCCGTTGGGTCCGAGTAATCCGATCTTGTCGCCGCGCATGAGAGTCAGCGAGAGGTCGCGAACGATCGGGCGGTCGCCGTAGGAGAAGCTCAGCGACTTCGTCTCGAGGACGAGGCGGCCCGATTTGCCGGCTTCCTGAAGCTGCATGCGGGCCGTGCCGACGGCCTGCCGTCGTGCCCGGTGCTGTTTCCTCAATTCCTGCAAGGCCCGGACGCGTCCTTCGTTCCTCGTGCGACGCGCCTTGACGCCCTGTCGAATCCAGGCTTCTTCCTGCGCGAGCTTCTTGTCGAACTGGGCCTGCTGCTGGGCCTCGGCGTCGAGTGCGGCCTCTTTGCGAGTCAGAAACGTCGCGTAGTCGCAGGCCCAGTCGAACAGCCGTCCCCGATCGAGTTCGATGATTCGCGTCGCCAGTCGCTGCATGAAGGCGCGATCGTGCGTCACGAAGACCAGCGTGCCGGGGAACCGCGACAGGAAGCCTTCGAGCCAGGTGATCGACTCGACGTCGAGGTGGTTGGTCGGCTCGTCGAGCAGCAGGACGTCGGGTTCGGAAATCAGCGTTCGCGCCAGCAGCACGCGGCGTTTCAGACCCGAAGACAGGGCGGCGAAGGCGACGTGCGGGTCGAGGTTCATCTTCGCGATGATCCGCTCGGCCTGCTGATGACGCTGCCAGTCGCCGTCCGATTCATCGGGCGACGGGGCGGCCCCGGCGAGGATGACGTCGGTGACCGTCCCCGCTTCGCCGCTGGGCACTTCCTGAATGAGCCGGGCCGTCCGCACACCTTTTTGACGATTCAGAATGCCGGCGTCGGGGGCGAGTTCGTCATTGAGCAACCGCAGCAGCGTCGATTTGCCGACCCCATTTCGGCCGAGCAGTGCGATGCGTTCTCCGCGCTCGATCGGCAGATTGATGCGTTCGCCGAGCGGAGCGCCTCCGCGACCGAATGTGACGTCCTGTAGACTGAGCAGCGCCATCCGAAGACCTTGAAACACGAACGGTCGGCCGGCGATGCCGTCGCAACGCCGGGCGGGGAATCATAGCGGGGCGACGGCCGTTGGTCATGCGGTCGAGAAAGTAGCCGGCCTTTGACGAGCATGCAGGCGACGGCCGAACTTCCTCGCGGACGAGGTTCGGTTCTATCATGCCGCATCGCCCCGCCCCGGAGATGCCGATGGCCGACGCACCGACCGTTCCACGCGACCGCCTCGTCTCGCTCGATGCGTATCGCGGCCTCGCGATGGTGCTGATGCTGGGCGAGGCGCTGCATCTGAGGGAAGTTGCGTCGCATTTGCCCGGAAGCGGCGTCTGGCAGTTCCTCGGCTTCCATCAGTCACACGTCGAGTGGGCCGGCTGCTCGATTCACGATCTGATTCAGCCGTCGTTCACGTTCATGGTCGGCGTGTCGCTGCCGTTTTCGATCGCGGCACGCACGTCGCGCGGTCAATCGCTCAAGTGGATGACGCTGCATGCCTTCTGGCGGGCGGCGGTGCTTGTGTTGTTGGGCATCTTTCTGCGGTCGCTCGGCAAAGATCAGACCAATTTCACCTTCGAAGACACGCTGACGCAGATCGGGCTGGGCTACGGATTCCTGTTCCTGATCGGTCTGCGGCCGATGCGCGACCAGGTGATCGCCCTCGTTCTGATTCTCGCTGGCTATTGGGGAGCCTTTGCCTTGTTTCCGCTGCCCGGCACCGGCTTCGACTGGTCGCAGGCCGGCGTCGCCGCAAACTGGCCGCATCACTTTCAGGGATTCGCGGCCCATTGGAACAAGAACACGAACCTGGCCTGGTCGTTCGACCGCTGGTTCCTGAACCTGTTTCCTCGCGATCAGCCGTTCCTGTTCAACGGCGGAGGATATGCGACGCTGAGTTTCCTACCGACGCTTGGCACCATGATTCTCGGACTGCTCGCCGGCGGAATCTTGCGAGGCAAGGGCGGTTCGGGGCGGAAGTTCGGCATGCTCATCGCCGCGGCGGCGTTCTGCTTCGCTGCCGGATTGGCACTGCACTACACCGGAGTCTGTCCGATCGTGAAGCGGATCTGGACGCCGGCGTGGGTGCTGTTCAGCGGCGGATGGTGCTTCACGCTGCTCGCGGCGTTCTACGCCGTCATCGACGGTGCCGGCTGGAAGTGGTGGTCGTTTCCCCTGGTCGTCGTCGGGATGAACTCGATCGTCGCCTATTGCCTGGAATGGGGAGCGGTTTCGTTCGTGTCGCGGGCGCTGGTGCGGCACTTCGGTGAAGCGCCGTGGGTCGTCTTTGGAGCGGCGTATCGTCCCGTCACCCTCGGCGCAGCGACGCTGATCCTGCTGTGGCTGGTGCTGCTGTGGATGCACCGCCGGCAGGTGTATGTGAGGATTTGATCGAGGACGGAAGAATGGAGGACTGAGGAGAGAGAATCGCTCCTCGATTTTCGTCTTGCCGTGCGGGCGATGCGGCACTATCTTCCCGCCCCCTCTCTCTGCGACTTCTCCTGTCCCCCCATCGACGGACCGTTCCCTTGGTCTCCGGCCGGCAGCGGGCCGCTGTTCCGGCGATCTTGTGAGCGCTCAGGGTCCGCGCCGCCGCCATGCCACACCGATTTCGGCAGTTTCTGTCGCTATTGCTCGCGGGGGCGGTACTGGCCACGGCATCGTGCGGCACATTGTTCCACCCGGAGCGGGTCGGTCAGCCGCGGGGCGGCAAGCTCGACCTGTCGATCGTGCTGCTCGACGGCCTGGGATTGCTGCTGTTCTTCGTGCCGGGCGTGGTGGCGTTCGTCGTCGATTTCGCGACGGGGGCGATCTATCTGCCGCCCGGCTACAGCGACGCCGGCGACCCGAAGCAGTGGCGCGTCGTGAAGATTCCCAAGGACGAGATGACCCGCGAACGAATCGAAGAAGTGGTCGCCCGCGAAGTTGGTCGCCCCGTCGATCTCGGTGACGACGACGTCCGCGTCGAACGGTTGCGGACGATCGACGAGGCTCCGCAGCAATTTCGAGGCTTCGGAACGACCGAGTAACCAGGCGACGTTACGCGCAAGACCGCATGAAAAGCATCGGCAACAAGCATGCTCAGTACTGGCTGATCGACGTGGGAAGCGCCGCAATCGGCTCGCTCGTCGGCTACCCGCTTCTTCTGACGTGCTTGTCCGGGAATGTCTTTGAGACGTTCTTCGAGATGCGCGACATGGCGCCCGATCAATGGATCGCTTATCTGTGCGTCCTCAGCGGGCCGGCGGCGATCCTGGGGCTGTTCGCCGCGCGACTCTTTCGCCGCCGAAGACCGAACAGTCTCACTCCGGCCGCACTTGGTGCTTGCGTCTCGCTGTTGATGTCAGCGGTCTCGATGATCGCAGTCGGCTGCTTGCTGTCGATCGCGTTTCCGTAGCCGTTCCAGGATGTCGTTTGACGCCCTCGCCTCGATCCGCCACGATGAAGACGGATCGATCGCGATTTGAATCGAACGGCCCATCGCGGGTCGTCGGGGGCGAGGATGCGCGTCGCTGTTGCACTTTCGTTCATGTGGCTTTGCGTTTCGCACGCCGTCGCCGCCGATGCCGTCGAGTTCGAGCGCGACGTGCTGCCGATCCTTAAAGCCCGCTGCTACGAATGCCACGACGGCGAGAAGCAGACGGCCGGTTACCGGCTTGACGTCCGCTCGGTCGCTTTGAAGGGCGGCGAATCGGGTGAAGCGGGCGTCGTTCCCGGCAAGAGCGGTGACAGCGAGCTGATCCGCCGTGTCGCCAGCGACGACGAGTTCACCTGGATGCCGCCGGAAGGCGAGCGGCTCTCGGACAAAGAGGTCGCGACGCTTCGGACCTGGGTCGACGAGGGCGCGACCTGGCCCGATTCACTTGCGGGCGACGATCTGCGAATGTCCGAACATTGGGCGTTCACGGCGCCAGTGCGACCGCCGCTTCCGTCCGTCGAAGGCGAGTCGTGGGTTCGCAATCCGATTGACCGATTCGTACTCGCGAAGCTCGCAGGCGAAGGGCTGAAACCATCGGCCGAGGCCGATCGCGTCACACTCATTCGACGGCTGCATCTCGACTTGGTCGGGCTGCCGCCCACGCCCGAGGAAGTCGACGCCTTTCTCGCCGACGACTCGCCCGACGCCTACCGCAACCTCGTCGAGCGGCTGCTGGCGTCGCCGCATTACGGCGAGCGCTGGGGACGGATGTGGCTCGATGCGGCCCGCTACGCCGACAGCGACGGCTACGAAAAAGACAAGCCGCGATTCGCCTGGTTCTATCGCGACTGGGTCATCGAAGCACTCAATCGCGACTTGCCGTACGACCGGTTCATCGTCGAGCAACTGGCCGGCGACCTGTTGCCCGATCCGACGCAGGATCAACTCGTCGCGACGGGCTTTCTGCGGAACTCGATGATCAACGAAGAGGGCGGCGTCGATCCTGAGCAGTTCCGCATGGAAGCGATGTTCGACCGGATGGACGCGATCGGCAAGGGCGTCCTCGGGCTGACGATTCAATGCGCCCAGTGCCACAATCACAAGTTCGACCCGCTGACCCACGAAGAGTATTTCGGGCTGTTCGCCTTCATCAACAATTGCCACGAAGCGAACATCACCGTCTACACCGATCGCGAGCAACAGCAGCGAGAGGCCCTGCTTGCGAAGGTCGAATCGATCGAGGAGGAGTTGAAAGCGAACACGCCCGATTGGCGGCAGCGCGTCGAGGACTGGGCTTCACAGGTTCGCGGAAACCGGCCCGACTGGACGATCGTCCGCCCTTCACTCGATGCCAGCGGCGGTCAGAAACACTATCTGCTGGAAGACGGCTCGGTGCTGGCCGCCGGGTACGCGCCGACCAAGCACACGAGCGACTTCACGATCACGACCGATCTGCCGGAGATCACCGCCGTCCGACTCGAACTGCTGGGCGACCCCAATTTGCCGCGCGGCGGTCCGGGTCGCAGCATTCTCGGGCTGTGCGCGCTCTCGGAGTTCAAGGTCGTCGCGGCACCTGCCGACGGTTCCGGCAAACCGCAGGAAGTGACGATCGCGTCGGTCACTGCGGACGTCAACCCACCCGAGAAGCCGCTGGAGCCGATCTTCGACGACAAGAGCGACAAAAAGCGTGTCACCGGTCCGGCTGCGTATTCCATCGACGGCAAGAACGAGACGGCCTGGTCGATCGACGTCGGCGGCGGCCGCAGCAACGTCCCGCGCAAAGCGGTGTTCACCTTCGAGCAGCCGATCAAGTTCGAAAAGGGAGCCACGCTCACCTTCAAACTGGTTCAGATGCACGGCGGCTGGAACAGCGACGACAACCAGAACAACAACCTCGGCCGGTTTCGCTTCAGCGTGACGAACGCCGCCGGCGCCAAGGCGGACGCGCTGCCGGCAAAGGTGCGTGAGACCGTCGAGGCGGCGACGGACGCCAACGCTTCCGACGCGGCGTTCTCACACTGGCGGACGACGGCGCCCGAGTTCGCCGCCGCGAATGCCGAGATCGAGTCGCTTTGGCAACAGCATCCCCGCGGCACGACGCAGTTGGTCCTGCAGGAACGTGACGACCGACGACCGACGCATCTGCTCAAGCGGGGTGATTTTCTCAGTCCCGACCGAATGGTCGAACCGGGCGTGCCGGAGTTCCTGCACGACCTGCCGGTCGATGCTCCGCCGACTCGACTGACGTTCGCGCGGTGGCTGGTCGATCGCGAAAGCCCGACGACGGCGCGGTCGATTGTGAATCGTGTCTGGCAGCAGTATTTCGGCATCGGACTTGTCGAGACGAGTGAGGATCTCGGCCTCCAGTCGCCCGCCCCGAGTCACCCGGAACTGCTCGACTGGCTTGCCGTCGAGTTCATGGACGAAGACTGGAGTCTCAAGAATCTGCACCGGCTGATCGTGCAGAGTGCGACCTACCGGCAATCCTCCCACGTCACGCCGGAACTGCTCGAACGCGACCCGTACAATCGACTGCTGGCTCGCGGAGCGCGACTGCGCGTCGAAGGCGAGATCGTTCGAGACGTCGCCCTGGCTGCGAGCGGTCTGCTGAACCCCACGATCGGCGGCCCGAGCGTCTATCCGCCGCTGCCCGAGTTCCTGTTGCAGCCGCCGGTCAGTTACGGACCGAAAGCGTGGCCGTTCTCGGAAGGCGACGAGAAGTACCGTCGGGCGATGTACACGTTCCGATTCCGCTCGCTGCCGTATCCGATGCTCGACACATTCGACTCGCCGGTGGGAAACGTCTCGTGCGTGCGGCGTTCGCGATCGAACACGCCGTTACAGGCGCTCGCCTCGCTCAACGAGCCGATCTTCATGGACTGCGCCCGTTCGCTGGCCTTGAAGACGGTCTCGGAGGCCGGGTCGACGTCCGACGACCGACTGACGTTCGCCTTCCGCCGCTGTCTCAGCCGGTTGCCGACGGAGGCCGAACGGGCCGAATTGCTGCGGCTGTTCGAGTCGCAACGCAGCCGCTTCGCGGCCGGCGAGATCGATCCCTGGCAATTGGCCGCCTCCGATCCGAAGCGTCCTCCGGCGTTGCCGGGGGACGTCAGTCCTGCCGAACTCGCCGCATGGACGGCGGTCTCGCGGGTGCTGCTGAACCTGGATGAGATGATTATGAAAGAGTGAAGTGAAAGTAACCGGTGGTCTGGTGACTGGTCGTCTGGTGACGCCGACAACCACGCCACTCACCAGACACAAGTCACCAGACACAAGTCGAAAACCATGCCCGACGATCCGTCCGCCGATAGTCCTTCCGAAGACTCCCCGTCTTCCGAGCGCAAGCCCTTCGAGAAGAAGGGCATCTTCGACAAGAAACTGAACGACCGGCCCGAGCGATTTGAAGATTACCCGACGTGGCAGGAGGCCCGCCGGCTGACGAACCGCATTTATGAGATCACCGACCAGCCGGCGTTCGCCAAAGACCTGACGGTCCGCGACGAAATCCGCCGGCTGGTGGTCGAGGTGATGACGCATCTGGCCTCGGCGGTGGAAAGCCATGGCGAGCGCGGTTTCGTGATCGGGCTGGGTCAGGCGAAAGCGTCAGCCGCGGGATTGCGATCGCTGGCGTTCGTCGCGGTCGATCGGGGATACCTCACCGAGCAGGAACAGATCGAACTCGGCGGTCGAGCCGCATCGCTCGCACGCTCGATCGGCAGCCAGCTTTTCCGCTTGAAGCGGGCCGAGACCAGCGATTTCAAACACAAACCGGGCGGCTTCGGCACCAAGCCCGGCGGCTTCGGGGCCAAGAAGCCCTACGGCGCCGGCCCCGGAGGCCCGAAGAAGCCCTACGGCAGCGGTCCCGGCGGCCCCAAGAAACCCTATCGGCCCAAGCGCGACGAGTGAGTGATGTAGGGT
>JBAQZJ010000510.1:0-1880 GCA_049790855.1 Planctomycetaceae bacterium
TGCGTGGCGCGTCGGCCGGGGCCGACGGCTAACGCTCCGAGGGTCGAGCCGATGCCTTGATGGCTTCGATCAGTTTTGCAATTCCCGCGCGAGCCACTTCGGCGTCCTGCTCGCCCGTCGCACCGCCGACGCCGACGGCGCCGATGATCTGCCCGTCGACTTCAATCGGTACGCCGCCGTAAAGCGTCGTCACCTTGCCGCCGCTGGCGGCCGCCGCGTTCTGCAAGCTGAGATTCAACAGCACGTCCGGTTGAACAGCGCCGGCAGGAACCGGTCCGGACGCCTGGCGGAACGTTGCAGCAGTCACGGCCTTCGTCATCGCCGTCGTGCCGCTGGCCGGCCGGGCACCGTCCATCCGGGCGAACGCGACGAGGTGCCCGCCGTCATCGACGACGGCGATATTCACGCGGACTTTCAATTCGCGAGCGTGATCTTTCGCAGCGGTGAGAATCGTCTCGGCTCCGGCGAGGTTCAGGTCGATTCGATCGCGGGTGACGAGCGGTTCCTCTGCGAACGCGGCGATCGTCAGCAGCGAGATCGCAACAGCAAACGGCAAACGCACGGTGATTTCCTTTCAGAGTGAAGCGGCGACGTCGAATCGGTATCGTACTCGCCGAGGGATCGTCACGCCGTACCGGAGGATGCGATGAACCGGCTGTTCGCTTTTGTACTCCTGTTGCCCGTCGTTTCGCCAGCAGCCGAGCCGTTTCGAGTGGTGGTGCTCGACGAGTCGACCGGCCGTGGAGTGCCGCTCGTCGAGTTGGAAACCGTCCACCACCGTACGTTCGTCACCGATAGCGCCGGCGTCGCGGCGATCGACGAGCCGGAGTTGCTCGGACAGAAGTGCTTCTTCTGGGTCCGCAGTCACGGCTATGAAATGGCTGCGGACGGCTTCGGGTTTCGCGGGGTGCGGCTCGACGTCGCGCCGGGCGGGTCGGCGACGGTGAAGATCAAGCGGCTCAACGTCGCCGAGCGCCTCTACCGAATGACGGGAGGCGGAATCTATGCCGAAAGCGTTCAGTTCGGTGACAAACCGCCGATCGAACGGCCGCTGCTCAACGCCGGGGTGATGGGGCAGGACAGTGTTCAGACCACGCCGTATCGCGGCAAACTGTTCTGGATGTGGGGCGATACGATTCTGCCAGGCTACCCGCTCGGCATCTATCACATGACGGGGGCGACGAGCGTGTTGCCTCGGGACGGAGGCCTGGATCCAAACCGCGGCGTCGATCTGCATTACTTCACGGAGGAAGACGGAACTGCAAAGCCGATCGCCGAAATGCCCGGCGACGGACCGACCTGGCTGGCCGGTCCCTTCGTTCTCAAGAACGAAGACGGCGAAGAGCGGATGTACGCCGGCTATTCGAAGATCAAGCCGCCGTTGACGGCGTACCGCCAGGGACTGTGTCGCTGGAATGACGAAACGGAGACGTTTGAGAACGTCGTCGTCTTTCCGGAAGACGCGCCTTTACTTCCCCTCGGGCATGCGACCATTCGCGAAAAATCGGACAGCCGGCACGTCTACTTCGGTGGTCCGTTCCCGCTGGTCCGCGTGCCGGCCACAACCGATGCGGTCGCCGACTCGACGCAATACGAAGGCTTCACGTGTCTCGTCGAAGGCGGCCGGCTGGATCGACCGAAGATCGACCGCACGGATGACGGAACGGTTCGCTGGGGCTGGAAGCGAAACACGGCGGCGGTCGGTGCGACAGATGTCGCGAAGCTCGTCAAGGACGGCGTCCTCAAGCCGCAGGAATCATGGATTCAACTTCGCGATCGCAATACGGGAAAAACCGTGATCGCTCATCACGGCACCGTCAGTTGGAATGCGTTCCGCAATCGATGGGTGATGATCGCCGTCGAAATCAACGGGACGTCGC
>JBAQZJ010000511.1:0-10554 GCA_049790855.1 Planctomycetaceae bacterium
CGCCGCGACGGCGTGCGGCGTCAGCTTGAGCAGAGTTCCAGGTTTCATAGGGCACTCACAGGCAGCGTGTTCTCTCGGACGGAATTCGCTTCGTGCGATTCGAAAAACTCAGCCGCTCCCGCTGACCGGAAGAGAGCGCGTTGTGAGGACGCTCTTCTTGAATCAAGACTCGACGCACCATCGCAGCGGCCCGGCAGCCGCGTCGCGATCGACTCACGGCGTCGCAGGAACTTCGGCCGCTCGCGCCGCGAATGCGACACGAAGCGTGCGTTGAGAAACCAATCCCGGTCGGCAACGTGCTTCTCAGCGGTCGCGCTCAGACGCTCGTGTCGGCGCGACTGCACGAGGAATGAGCAGGCGCACCGCCGGCATCGGCCGCGACGTCAAGCACGGGGAGGCCGATCGATCGACGGCCGATGGCCTTCGGAACTCGTCGGCGACGCCTCGCATGGAAGCAAGCCCACCAGCGTCGACCGTTCGGCAAGATCCTCGATTAACCGGCACCATCGGTCCGGTTGATCGAACTGTCGGGACGGTGCGGAGGGCGCTGCGGGACGGTGCTCGCGCGAATCGCGGCAACTCGGACCATCGCACGGGATCGACGACGACGGCTCGTCTCGCTCGGAAGTCTCCGTCGTCGCGGCGACCGGATCGACATGCCCGAGCCAGTCGCCGCAACTCGCCTCCGCCCGGTCGGCGGCCAGCAGACTCAGCACGACCGCCAGCGTTGCGGTTTGCAGCAACCGCAACGTGTTCGCACGATTGTCGTGAAACGCCGCGAAACGCATGACGTCGTTCAATGGCGGCAACCGACGTCGGCGGCTCAGAGTGAAACCGCGCTGGAAACGTCGATCGGGGCTGAATTTGAGTCTACAACCCGATGATCGGCTGTCAATCCACGTCTCGTCGGGGTTGATGGGTATGGGAGCGGATTTCGGCAAGCACACCGGTCCGCGTTGCACCGGCCTCTGCTTCGCATCGGCAATCAAAAGTGACGACACCCCGATGGAAGGACGTCGTCGAGGCGAAAACGCAGGAGGCCCGGCCTCATGGTGAAGCCGGGCCTCTTGACGTTGCCAGATTCATCGAGATCACTGAATCTCGATGTCGTCGCCAAGGCCGCCGTCGAGGAGGTCGAGGCCGAGTCCTCCGAGCAGCACGTCGTCGCCGTCACCGCCGAGAAGCAGGTCGTCGAGGACGCTGCCGATCAGCACGTCGTTACCCGCCCCGCCGTCGGCTTCAAGCAGGAGCAGACCGCCGGTCAGTCCCGACGCCTCGACGACGTCGTCGCCGGCGAGCATGTTCAACGCCAGCCGGTCTCCGGCGTCGGCCCCGACGACGTTGACCTGTGCCGCCAACCCGAACACCGAAACGCCGTTCGCGTCACCGGCGACGAGGGCGACGTCGTCACCGTTCGTGCCGTTGACGACGACGCGATCCGGCTGTCCGTCACCGGCACCGCCGACGCCTTCCAGGTCGACGTTGAATTCGGTCAGATCGGTGCCCGACAGGTCGTTGATGACGGCCGTGTCGGCCCCGCCGAGGGCGTTCAGGTCGATGGCTTCCACGTCGTTGAGATCCATGACGATGTTGCCGACGTTCCGAGTGAACCGCACCCGTCCGCCGTTGGCCGACGCTTCGAAGATTTCATTCGCGCCGCTGCCGTTGAACAGCATCCGGTCGGTGCCGGCCTGCCCTTCGACGACGTCGCTGCCGTCACCGGGATCCCACTGGAACGTATCGTTCCCGGCTCCCATGAAGGCGACGTCGTTGCCTTGCTGGCCGTCGATGAAGTCGTCGCCGTCGCCGCCGAGCAGCACGTCGGCCCCGTTCGAGCCGAGAATGACGTCGTTGCCGGCTCCGCCGTCCACCGTGGTCTTGATGAGGGCCGCCAGGTTCCCGGTGGCCGAGAAGGAGTCGTGCCCGCCTTTCATGTTGACGACGAGGTTCTCGGTCGTTCCGACGTCGATGGCGAACGGGGCCGGCGAGATGCGATCGAATCGCACGCGACTGCCGTTGGCCGTCGCGGTGAAGTTCTCGGCGCCGTTGCCGCCGTTGACCTCGGTCGTGTCGATGCCGGTGCCGCCTTCATTGAGATCGGTGTCGTCGCCGGGGTTCCAGGTCATGCGGTCGTTGCCCGACTCGCCGAACGCCCGATCGTCTCCGTCACCGCCCGTCATCGCGTCGTTGCCGTTTCCGCCGAACATTAGATCCATGCCGCCTTTGCCGAAGAGCGCATCGTGGCCCGACTGTCCGAACAGCAGATCGTTGCCCGACCCGCCCGTCAGCACGTCGTTGCCGGTTCCACCGAACAGATTCGCCCGCGGCAAGGCGCCGTTCGCCTCGTTGAGGGTGATCACGTCGTTGCCGCCCAGGCCGAACACCTGGATCAGCGCCGTGTTGGCGACCGTCGGATTTCCGCCGAGCACCGGCACGGCTCCGCCGTTGATCCGAATCTGCCCCGCTGCATTTCGACTGACTTCGATGTTGTTGTCCTGAGCGTCGCCGAAGACGGTCAGCACGCCCGCGGCGGGAGTGAAGATCGCATTCACCGACAACATCGTGCGCGTTTCGAGCGACTCCATCCCGGCGACCGCGGCGACCGAACCTGTCCGCCGCATCGCAGGTCGCCGTCGCTGTGCCGGAAACAGCCCGCCAAGCCATTCCTTCATCAACATGTCGTGCTCCAGGAGACCCGGCAGGAAGACGTGGCCCTCGTTCGCCGCGACGGCCCGGACCATCCGAGCCGCCCGGCAGGCCGGGTGTACCTTGGCACCTACGGACCGTTCGGCGGGTGTTACGGAGGTCGCGATTTTTTTCGAGAGCGACCTCGCTCACCAGCCTGAAGCGCCGGCGAGGGACACGAGCGGCGTCTTCAGAGCCGCGACCGTCAGGGAGCGTTTATCGGCGCGGGGGCGCTTGGGATCGCTCTCTGACGGTCGCGGCTCCGATTCGCGCGAACGCACTCGGCAGGCTGACGCCTGCCGCTCGCCGAAGCCGCTCAGAAGAACAGTTCGACGCCGTACTTCTGCGATTCCTCGATCAGGCGCTCGATGTCGGCACGCTCTGGCGGACCAGGCGGGACGGACGGATCGTGCCATCTCCGTCCGACGGCATCGAACAGCTTCTCAAGCCCCGCCGGGGCGGTCAGAATCAGCATTTCAGCGACGCCGGCGGATTCATTCTCGAACCGATGCCGGACGCCGCTCGGCAGATGCACGAAGCCGCCGGGTTCGCCCGCGACGACGGTGCCGTCGACCTGAAACGAGACGCGGCCCTTCAACACGATGAAAAACTCGTCTTCACGCGAATGGGTGTGCCACGGCGGACCGTTGCCGGGCGGGACGGTCGCGTGAAACAGGGCGTACCGGCCGCCGGTGTCTTCCGACACGGCGAGAAACCGATAGAGGTCGCCGACGACCGCGAGCGTCCTCCCCTCGCCAGGCAAAGTGAGCCGAAGATTCGGTTCGGCTCGCGTCGCCACGTCGGGCGGATGCAAATCGATGCCGTAGCCCGGGGCGAGCGAAGCCAGCGTTTCGCGGTCGTCGTCGGAGACCGCCGGAACCGGGGCGTCGCCGCTCGCGAGCGGAACGCCCGACCGAAAATGGAACTCGTCGAGGCCCGCAGGGCCGATGAACGTGTAGATTTCGGCCGGCTCGTGGCCGGCGTTGACGAGCTTCTGCACAGTTCCGGGGGCCACGCCGAGGTAACCGCCGGCCGGCAAGATCAGGTTTCGATTTCCCACCGATACGGTCAATTCACCCGCAACGACGAAGTAGCCGACATGCGTGCGGTGTAGAACCTGCGGACCCGTACCGCCGCCGACCGGAATCGTCCGCGCCGAAAGCGCCAAGCGTCCTTCGGTCTGCTCGCCGACGACCAGATAACGCAGCGTCTCGCCGAACCAGGCGAGAGGCGCGCCACTTCCGGAGGGTACGAACGCCGCCTTGCGTTGCGGCTCGGCCATCACCTGTCTCCGCTGATCTGATCTCCGATGCGTCGATTCGGAAACATGGTGTCACAGCCGGCGCACGAATCCAAGGGGGTTTCCCGCAGCGTCGCAGCCGGACGGCGTTCCCGGAGACACCGGCGCCGCAGCGACCGCGAAATGGGGGAAGCCCTGTGCGTCCACCTGTGCGTTTCGACGGACCGAAGCGGCGGTTCCGACAGCGGCTGACGCCACTTCGATACGCCGCCTGCCCGCGACCGTCGCGATCTTCGGGAACCGGTACGTCACGACCGGACGGCGACCGGGTGCGAGTGTGGTGCGGTTGACGAGACGGGCTGCGGTATCGGCTCCGTCAACGTTTCGTGAACGGTCTGCAGCATTGCCCGCAGCGACTCGGCTTGCTCGGGAGTCAATCGCGCCGTCGCCCGTGCGCGGACCCGCCGCAACACTTCGACCATCCGTTCCCACACCTCTTCCGCGGCCGGCGCGGGCCGAACGAGCTTCTTGCGGCGATCGCCCGGACAGCCGACCCGCGTGATCCAACCTTGTTGCTCCATGCGATCGAGAAGCCCGACGAGCGTCGGCGGCTCGATCATCATCCGTGCCGCCAGGTCGGCCTGCGTCAACTCGTGGCCGTCGTGAACCAGCCAGGCCAGCACCTGAAACTGTCGATACGTGATGCCGTGCTGAGACAACTCGGCGTTCAACGTCTCTCGCAGCGCACTCGCCGCGCAACAGAGCCAGTAGTTGACGCTTTCCTGAAAGTTGTGCTCCAACATCAAACGGCCCCGTTCGTTAGGCATACGAATGGACGAATTATCATAAACGGCTGATGAATCTCGAAGCAAGAGCGGCCGTTCAGTTTTATGCAGGAGATGCGACGTGTCGGTCGTGGGTCAGTTTGACGGAATGTCGTCTTTCGCTCCGCGAAAGTCACGTCCTTTCGCGGAGCGAAAGGCGACAAAACTTGGCTGCCTCGTTCAAACGGACCAACGACCGATCGAACGTTTTCTCAGACTGCATTCGTCCGGAGACCGTGAAACCGCCTGAAGGCGGTGACGACAAGCCGGCAACCGCTGTCCTCCCGCGGCGATACGCCGCGTCTCGTCTCGGGTTCTTCCCGTGGACACAATGGCGGACGAAGGGCGACACTGCGTCCTCGCGCGGTCGACCACATGACCCGACCGAAAGCGGAACAGGACGGGAGCCGAGGGCATGCGTCGAGAAGCCGAGGGCATGCGTCGAGAAAAGGTGATCGCCGGTCTATGGGCGACGCTCGTCGCCGGCGCTCTCTCGCTCGCGATCATCGTCGGATCACGCAGTCTGGCGCACTTCGACGCGGCGCTCGTCGGCTACACGTTCGCGACGATCTTCGCGGCGTTCGGCATCGCCTATCGCTATGCGATGTGGCTACAGCGTCCGCCGACGGCTCTCTACTGGAAACGCGGCTGGCAGTTGTTTTTTCGTCCGCAATTTCTTGCCGGCAACATCGCCGAGTTCGGTCGGCGGTTCACGCATGGATTCCTGCTGAACCGCTTCATCTGGAACCGCAATCGCGAACGCTGGCTGGCACACTGGCTGATCATGTGGGGTTGCCTGATCGCCGCGGCGATCACCTTCCCGCTCGTCTTCGGCTGGATTCACTTCGAGACCGCGCCAGGCGATCTCGATTCCTACCGGGCGTTCGTGTTCGGCGTTCCGATCATGACGTTCCCCATCGAATCCTGGCTGGCGTTCGTCGTGTTTCACGGGCTGGTCTGGGCGTCGCTGCTCGTCATTCCCGGCGTGATGATCGCGATGCGGCGGCGGATGATCGACCATGGGGCCGCCGCGGTGCAGCAGTTCGCCGAAGACATCCTGCCGCTCGTGCTGCTGTTCGCCATCAGCGTGACCGGCCTGCTGCTGACCGCGAGTTACACCTGGATGAAAGGCTACGCCTACGACTTCCTGGCGATCCTGCACGCGGTGACGGTGATCCTCACGCTGCTCTACCTGCCGTTCGGCAAGTTCTTCCACCTGTTCATGCGGCCCGCGCAGCTCGGCGTGAGCTTCTACAAAGACGTCGGCCGTTCGAGCGACCAGGCACGCTGCGGCCGCTGCGGCGAGCCGTTCGCCTCGCGGATGCACGTCGAAGACCTGATCGAAGTCGAACGGCGACTGGGTTACAACTACACGATGCCCGGCACATCGATCGGCCACTACCAGCGCATCTGCCCCGGCTGCCGGCGGGCGATGCTCGCGCTGGCTCAGGGGGATCTGTGGGCCGGTAGGCAGCAGGAATGATCGCGACCGAGACACCCTTCCCGGCCGACGAATGAGTCGAATGAGGGATCAAACAATGAAGGCCCGCGAATTACGCGAATGAGATGGAACCACGAAGACACGAAGGGCACGAAGAAGTTCGATCGTGGGTCAGTCTTACGGATTGCCGCCTTTCGCGGAGCGAAAGGCGACAATGTTGGCCGCTTCGCTCGAAGTGACCCACTACCAAGAATTCGCAAAGGAAGTGTTTTCGACCTGCTTCACCTTTTCTTCTTCTTCGTGCCCTTCGTGTCTTCGTGGTTCGTTTCCATTCGAGTCATTCGTTGGCAATCTCCAACGTCCAATCACGAGGCGGGTGACCGATGGCGACGTTGCCGGCCGAGTCGCGTGAGCTGTTCGACCGCTTCGGGCCGCATCCGGCCTATTCGACCGGAACACGGCTGCGCACCGACGTCGAACCCGATCGGCTTGTGAAGACACATTGTTGCTTCTGCGGCCAGCAGTGCGGCATTCAGCTCAAAGTCAAAGACAATGTCGTCATCGGCTTCGAGCCGTGGATGGAGTTCCCGTTCAACCGCGGAATGCTCTGCCCGAAAGGCGTCAAACGCTATCTGCAAGGGGCGCACCCCGATCGGCTGCTGTCGGCGCTCCAGCGCGATCCGTCTGCGCCCGCCGGCTTCCGGCCGATGCAGTACGACGCCGCGATTCGCCGCGTCGCCGAAGAGATCGACCGCATCCAGCGGGAGCATGGTCACGACGCGTTCGCCTGTCTCAGCGGGGCGAGCCTGACGACCGAAAAATGCTACCTGATGGGCAAGTTCGCCCGTGTCTGCCTGAAGACGCCTTACATCGACTACAACGGGCGGCTGTGTATGGTCAGCGCGGGGGCGGGCAACAAACAGGCGTTCGGCATCGACAGGGCGGCGAATCCGTGGAGCGACATTCCGCTGGCGAAGCTCGTCTGGATCAGCGGGGCGAACGTCGCCGAGTGTGCCCCGATCACGACGAACTACGTCTGGCAGGCCCGCGAGAACGGGGCGCGGGTGATCGTCGTCGATCCGCGGATCACGCCCCTCGCCCGTACTTGTGACCTGTTCCTGCCGATCAAGCCGGGCCGCGACGTCGCGCTGTTCAACGGCGTGCTGAACCTGATGATCGAGAACGACTGGCTCGATCACGAGTTCATCAAGAACCACACGAACGGCTTCGACGACGTCGCCGCGCACGTTCATGACTGGACCCCGCAGAAGACCGCCGAGATCACCGGCATCAGCGAGAAACTCGTCCGCCAGGCCGCCGAATGGTGGGGCACCGCACCGTCGAGCTTCCTGATGCACGCCCGCGGCATCGAGCACAGCAGCCACGGCGTGCAGAACGTGCTGGGGGCCATCAACCTGGTGCTGGCTTCGGGACGGATCGGTCGCCCCGGCTGCGGCTACGCGACGATCACCGGCCAGGCCAACGGACAGGGCGGCCGCGAACACGGCCAGAAGTGCGACCAGCTACCCGGCATGCGCGACATCGCGAATCCCGAGCACCGTGCGCATGTCGCGTCCGTCTGGGGCGTGAACGCCGACGATCTGCCCGGCCCCGGCGTCGACGCTTACGAACTCTTCCGCAAAATCGACCGCGGCGAGATTCGCGGGCTGCTGTCGATCTGCTTCAACCCGAAGGTCTCGCTGCCCGACAGTCAGTTCGTCGCTCGCGCCCTCGACAAGCTCGATTTCTACGTCACGATCGACTTCTTCCTGAACGACACGGCCCGCCATGCCGACATCGTGCTGCCCGGCTCGCTTCAGGAAGAAGACGAGGGGGTCGTCGCCACCGTCGAAGGCCGCGTCGTCAAGATCAGCCAAGCCGTCGCCTGCCCCGGCGAGGCCCGGCAGGACTGGAAGATCATTCAGGACGTCGCCGCGGCGCTCGACCGGCCGCACGGCTTCACGTTCACGAGTGCGGGTGAGATCTTCGACGAGTTGCGGCGGGCCTCGGCCGGCGGCATCGCCGATTATTCGGGCATCACCTACGACCGGTTGATCGCCGAGAACGGCATCTTCTGGCCGTGCGCCGGCGAAGGGCATCCCGGCACGCCGCGACTGTTCGAGGAAGGCTCGACGAACCCGATCGCCAAAGACGGCGGACGGTTCTATCACCCGGACGGCCGGGCGCACTTCAAGGTCGCCCCCTACACGCCGCCGGCCGAGGACGTCGACGCCGACTACCCCGTCATCCTGACGACCGGCCGCGTCATCAGTCACTTCCTGTCGGGCGAGCAGACCCGGCGCATCGGCCCGTTGCTCGACCAGTATCCCGAGCCGCGCGTCGAGTTGCATCCACGTCTCGCCGAGTCGCTGGGCATCGCCGACGGCGACTGGACGACGGTGGAATCACGACGGGGAGCCGTCTGCCTGCGGGCGCAGGTCGTGACGACGATCCGCCCCGACACAGTGTTCGTCCCCTATCACTGGGCCGGCCCGCGGAGCATCAACCGCGTCACCATCGCCGCCCAGGATCCGATCTCGAAGATTCCGGAATACAAGGTCTGCGCCGTGCGGGTGACGAAGGCGGCAGAACCGCCGGAGCATGCCCGCGAATCTGAAAATGACCTGAACCACGAAGACACGAAAGGCACGAAGTGATGGTCTGGTGGAAGAGGCACCTCGTCTTAGTGTTCTTCGTGCCTTCGTGGTTCAAAACCATTTGAGTCAATTCGCGTGATTCGCAGACCTGACTTCGATGACCGATCGCGTCACGGCTTGAAGGAGTCCTCATGCCGGTACCGGAACAGCTCGAGTTCTTCGTCGATCCGAGTCGCTGCATCGGCTGTCAGTCGTGCGTGCACGCCTGCACCGAGTGCGAGACGCACAAGGGGCACTCGATGATCCATCTCGATACGCTCGACCGCGGACACTCGACGCAGACCGTGCCCGTCATCTGCATGCACTGCGACTCGCCGACCTGCGCCGAGGTCTGCCCCGCCGACGCGATCAAGAAGACCGCCGACGGCGTCGTGCAGTCGGCCCGCAAACCGCGCTGCATCGCCTGCAACAACTGCGTGCTGGCCTGCCCGTTCGGCGTGCCGAAGATGAACGTCGGCTTCGAGCTAATGATGAAGTGCGACATGTGCTACGACCGCACGTCCGAAGGCAAAAGCCCGATGTGCGCCTCGGTCTGCCCCAGCGGGGCGCTCACCTTCGGCACTCGCGAGCAGATCGAACGCCTCCGCCCGCGGTCGCGTCCGGTCAACGCGTTCCGCTTCGGAAGCCAGACGATTACGACCCGTGTCAAGATGATGGTGCCGCGACACGCTCCGACGAACCACGTCGACGTCACCGCCGCGATGAACGAGCGCCCGCAGCCCTGCAGCACCGGGCTGGATATTCTCGATGGAGTCTACGCCGCGGTGAAACCATGAACGATTCGCCGTTCCCTGCTCCGCCCTCGCCGCCAGTCAAGTCGCCGACGATCGCGCCGGACGGCCGGCCCGAATCGGCCCAGCCGTCGTGGCGGCAGGACTTTCCGATCGACTGGCCGCAGGATCATTACGTCGCCCGTCGCGACTTCACGAAGTTCCTGGGGCTGACGAGCCTGGCGTTCGTCGTCGGCCAGTTCTGGATCGGCTTCAAGACCCTGTGGGAAGACCGCGACGTCCGGATCGAAAAGCCCGTCGCCCGGCTCGACGAGATTCCCGTCGGGGGGTCGCTCGTGTTCGTCTACCCCGACGACCACCACCGCTGCCTGCTGCTGCGCCCCGACGAATCGACGCTGCTCGCCTACAGTCAGTCATGCACGCACCTGGCCTGCGCGGTCGTGCCGCGAATGAATGAAGGCGTGCTCCATTGCCCGTGCCACGAGGGCTACTTCGATCTGGAGTCCGGCCGGCCGATCGCCGGTCCGCCGCGACGGCCGCTGCCTCGAATTCACGTCGAGCGACGCGGCGACATGATCTACGCGACGGGCCTGGAGGTCTCGACGACATGAAACGCATCCATACGCGGGAAGAACGTCTGACGATCGTCTACGGCGTGCTCTGCTTCGTGCTGATCCTGGTCGTGCTGCAGCTCTGGCTGCTGACGGCGACGATGAACGCCTACCTGGGCGGCGACGAGTCGGTCGTCTGGCCGGCCGCGCTCGCCAGTCTCGCCTGCTTCGGTCTCAACGTCGGCCTGCTGAGCTATCTGTACCGCATCGAACGCGAGCCGGCGCGCACTCCACCGGCCCGAAACGCGAGCGAGGAAACGCAGGCTGCTTGAAGGTCCGAAGACGGGCGGCGGCGTCTGAAAGTCTTGTTTCACAAAGGAGGGCGCTCCGATCAGAGCCGCGACCGTCAGGGAGCGCTTCCTGGC
>JBAQZJ010000512.1:0-4454 GCA_049790855.1 Planctomycetaceae bacterium
GATCAGGGTTTCCGGAGAGCTTCTTAGCTCAAACGGCGACTCGGAGGGAACACCGACCCCAGATTTGACGACGCGCTCCGACTCGTCATCGGTTCATAAGGGGGACACATGTCGGCGCGGATCGCGTTCGAACGCTCGTCTGCGACAGTGCAACAATGAGGCCGGAAACCGGCGTGAACTAATGAATCGTCGCGAGGCCGGTTCGACCGTCAATATTTTCGCGAGAAAGTGACGATTCCGAATCCACCCCGCTCGCGGTGCGGCTCAACCTCGTCGCGAAACGCCCAGAACACCGACGCTCGGCGATGGCCGGGATCTCTCTGCGATCGCACCGGCCCTGTTCAAAGCCATTGCCAGAGTGCAACAACGGCGACAGCGGCGAGCACGAGCACGATCAGTGCGATCACGCCGATGCGATGCGTCGTCTCGTCGTCGGCGGCGTCCGGAGAGGCATCGTTTTCGAGCCTGCTTGCCTGCGCGGTCGATTCTGTTGCAGGGCGGCTACCCGTTGTGGTGAGAGGTTCGGTCGGCGCTTTTGCAGGAGGTTTCGCAGGTTGAGACTCTCGCACCGTCGATGCGGCGGCGGTCTGCGAACCGACGCCGCGGACGGCGGCGGCGTCGGTCGCGAGTTCGGCGTAGGTCGAATAGCAGGAACCGTTGCGCGAGAACAGTCGTGCGGCGACCATCGCGAGTGGAGCCGGCAGTGTCGCGGCCTCGAGCGCCGGTCCGTCGCTCTGGTGACGCAGATCGCCTGAGACGAGACAAACCAGTAAGCGTCCGATCCGATTCATTCCGTCGATCGTCGCCGGCTGCGGGCCGTCGGCCGATTCGTTTGCAAGAGGAGTCGCCGTGCCAGGCTCCGAGTCGGGTGAGTCACGCAGCCAGACACAGCCGTCGTCGTCGATCAGCACGTGCGTCGCGTCGAGGGAATGCCGCGAAACGGCCGGCAGGCGCGACAACAATTCAGCCAGCCGCTGGACGCATTCCAGCGCCGCGTCGGGCGGCAGGGGGCCGGCATCGGCAACCAAGTCGGCGAGCGTGATCGCCCCGTCCGGCGGTGCGGCCGTGGAGCGAGCGGCATCGACGAGATCGGCTTCGCAACGCGACGTTGCAGTCGGGTCGTCCGGCCGGGGGGCGGGAGAAAGCGTCACTCAGAAAACCCTCGGAACGAGGGGAATCGCCGGTCGGGCGATGAACGCGGAAATCGAAGATCGCCTCGCCTGTCGGCGGCATGCACGGTGTCGAGAATCAGAAGGCATGGTCGAACCTGGACTGCCGCGTGCCTGTCGCGTTTCGATCCGGCTCGTCCGGCCTGCCGGTGAATGTAGTTGTCTGCCGACAATTGCTCAACGGGAATATTTCCCCAGTTTGACACGATTCCCGAAATCACGATCTTGCCGCGGTCGCCCGCGTCCGCGATTGGTTGCGACGAGGGATGACGTCGCGCTAGAGTGATCAACATCATTTCATGCGACCGTCTGGCTCGCTGCAAGGGAAACCTGGTCGCTTTGCGACGGCACTCATGAGGCGACGGATGCATCGGATGAGGTCTCTCCGGCGGGCGGCATGGTTCGCGGCGACACTCCTCGTCGTCGGACGTCCTGCTGCCGGCCAAGATTCTGGACCGGTCGTTCCCGGTTTTGCACGCTTCCATCCGTCCGGCGACGGCGACGCGGGAGGGCGGTTGTTGCTCGGCGAGTTGAACTGCACGGCCTGTCACGGCGCCGAAACTCCAATCGCCGATTGGATCGTACCGAAACCGGCTCCGGTGCTCGATCTGGTTTCGACGCGAGTGCGGCCCGCCTACCTGCGGCGGTTTCTGGCCGATCCGCACGCGGTCGATCCAGGAACGACGATGCCGAACGTCTTCGCGGGGGTTGATGACGCGACCCGCGAGGCGCAGGTCGAGGCACTCGTCCATTTTCTGGCGACCGGCGGCACCGTCGCGGAGCTTCGCAGCGACCCGGCGGCCGCGAAACGCGGAGAAAAGTTGTTTCACACGATCGGCTGCGCGGTCTGTCACGGTGAACGCAAGGATGACGCCGCGGTGTTGCCGACGTCGGTTCCGTTGCACGGGTTGAGCGAGAAATACGGTATTCCCGGCCTCGCTGACTTCCTCCGCAAGCCGCACGACGTCCGACCGGGCGGGCGGATGCCGAGCCTCGGGCTTGATGAGAAGCAGGCTCTCGACGTCGCGCATTTTCTCGTGCCCGATGCGAATCCGAAATCGAAAGACCCGCGACTGACCTACAAAGTCTATGACGGCAGCTTCAGCAATCTGCCCGATTTCAAGACGCTCCAGCCGTCAGGCGAGGGGCAGTCCGACGGTTTCGAGGTCTACGTCGCCGGCAAAGACCAGGACTTCGCCGTCGCGTATGAAGGATTCCTGAAGATCGACCGGACCGATGAATACTGGTTCCTGTTGGCTTCCGACGACGGTTCAAAACTGTTCATCGACGGCGAACTGGTCTCGAACAACGACGGCGTCCATGCGGCGACGACGGTCCGCGGGGCGAAGAAGCTCGAAGCGGGCGTCCATCCGATTCGCGTCGAGTACGCCCAAGTCGCCGGGGAACAGAAACTCTCGGTCCAGTACGAAGCTCCCGGCGTGCCGCGGCAACCCGTCGCCGACGCGGTCTATCTCACGGCCGAGGCGACGCGGCTCAAGCCGGCCAAGCCGGAGTCGGTCGAAAGCGACGACGACTTTCGGCTCGACCCGGCGCTGGCGGCGAAAGGGCGAGAACTGTTCGCTTCGCTCGGGTGCGCGAACTGCCATCGGAAAAGGGACGGCGCGACGGTGATCGCTTCGACGAAGACCGCACCGTCACTGCTTGAAATCTGCGGTGGTGCGACGGCGTCCGAAGGTTGTCTCGCCGGCGAACCGGCCGTCCCATCGGTCGATTACGAACTGACGGCGAACCAGAGCGACGCAATTCGATCGGCGATCGAGACGTTGTCCGTTCAACTCGCGAAGTCGACGTTCGGGCCGCCCTCTCGGAAACAACAGGTCGACGCCGCCCTCGTGCGGTTCAACTGCTACGGCTGTCACGAGCGAGGAGGCAACGGCGGCGTCGAGGCCGAGCGAAACGGCCTCTTCGAGACCACGGTTCCCGAAATGGGCGACGAGGGCCGCATTCCGCCGTCGCTGAACGGCGTCGGCGACAAACTCGACGTCGACTGGATGAAGCATCTGCTCGGCAACGGATCGACCGACCGCAAGTACATGCGAACGCGAATGCCGAACTTCGGGTCCGAGAACGTCGGCTTTTTCGCGGAGGCGTTCGCGAGCCTCGATCAGCGGACCGAAGCGACCTACCCGACGCTCGACCTGCCGGAGCATCGCGTCGAGTCGGCCGGGCGCGAGCTGGTCGGTGAATCGGCTCTCTCGTGCATCAAGTGCCATAACTTCGGCCAGTATTCCGGCACAGGCATTCAGGCGATCGACCTGCAGACGATGACGCGCCGGCTGCGACGCGACTGGTTCGTGCGCTATATGCTCGACCCGCAGAAGTACCGGCCCGGCACGCGGATGCCCTCATCGTTTCGACCGAACAACAAGAGCGCCGTGAAGACCATCCTCGACGGCGCATCCGACCGCCAGCTCGCCGCGATCTGGACATATCTGGATCTCGGCACGAAGGCGTCGATTCCCGCCGGCGTCGTCCATTCGTCGATCATCCTCACGGCGACAGACCGCCCGATCCTGTACCGGGCGTTTCTCGAGGGGCTTTCGCCGCGGGGCATCGCCGTCGGCTATCCCGAGAAAGCGAACCTCGCGTTCGACGCCGACGAGATGTCGCTTGCGCTGATCTGGCACAACGACTTCATCGACGCCTCGATGCACTGGGAGGGCCGCGGCAATGGGTTCCAACGTCCGCTGGGCGACCACGTGCTGTCGCTCGTCCGCGGCGTGCCGCTCGCGGTGCTGTCGGAAGACGCGACCGCATGGCCGGCCGAAACGGCGAAGGAGCAGGGCTGGCGATTCCTCGGCTACCGGCTCGACAAGGACGGCCGGCCGACGTTCCGTTACGGAACGGAGACGTTCACGGTCGAAGACACGCCGCACCCCATCGATGCGAGAACCGCCAAAAAGACCGACGCCGTCCTGCGGCGGACGTTGGTCATTTCACCCGCGTCCGATGCGATTCCTCAGCAGCTTTACGCCCGCATTGCCGCGGGCAAAACGATTGAGCCGCGAGACGGCGGCAGCTACCGCATCGACGAAGCGCTAACACTTCGGCTGCTTGCCGGTCGCGGCGAGCCGCAGGCGGTGATTCGTGACGCGGAAGCCGGCAAGGAACTGCTCGTTCCGATCCCGGCGGCAATCAAGCCGGTGCGGATTGAACTGGAGTATGAATGGTGAGGAACAGTGCGGTGCTCCCCACAGTGCAATCGCGTCATGACGGCGGTTCAACCCGGGTCGGGTGGGTCAAGCGCAGCGCGGCCCACCAGCA
>JBAQZJ010000513.1:0-7190 GCA_049790855.1 Planctomycetaceae bacterium
ACTCACCCCCGTCTCCCACTCGCCTCCCTCCGGCAATGAACGAACGAGGACTTCCATGAACGCCGCAGTCGCCACCGCCCTGCTCGCCTGGAGTGCCGCGGCGCCGGTCGAGGCGCCGTATCCCGTCGAGGCGATCGTCCGGCGGCATGCGGAGCGATTCGTCGAAGGCAGGCCGCAGCGGGCGATCGTGATCGGCGTCACGTCGAACGGTCGGCGCCGCGTCTGGGGATTCGGCGGCTTCGAGCGGTACGGCGAGCGCGTCGTGCCCGACGCGAAGACGGTCTACGAGATCGGCTCGATCACCAAGACGTTCACCGGCACGATCCTCGCCGATCTGGTGCAAAGCGGAACGCTGCGGCTCGACGACCCGGTGCAAGGTCTGCTGCCGGACGACTGGTCGATGCCGACGCGCGACGATCGCGACGTTTCGCTGCTGCATCTCGCCACCCACACGTCGTCGTTGCCGCGCATGCCACCGGGATTCGGCGCCTTCATGCTGCTGACCGGAACGGGCGATGATCCCTACTCGGAATTTCGCGACGAGAATCTGAAGGTCACGCTGACGCAGATCGAACTGACGCGGCCGATCGGCAGCCGGTTCGAATACTCCAATCTCGGCATGGGATTGCTGGGACAGGCGCTCGCCCGCGCGGCGCATCAACCCGACGTCGATTCGCTGTTCGCGAAGCGACTGCTCGAACCGCTCGCGCTGACCGACACGACGTTCACGCCGACCGCCGAGCAACAGTCCCGGCTCGCACCGCCCTTCGACGACGGGACCGCCGCTCAGACCTGGCACTTCGACAGCCTCAAGGCCTGCGGCGGCCTGCGTTCCACCGCCGATGACATGCTCGCTTATGCCGAGGCGGCGATGAACCGGAAGGCGTCGCCGTTGCGACCGGCGTTCAAGCTGGCAATGGAGCCTTGGCGACAGACGTGCATCGACCAGCGCTCGATCGGCCTGGGATGGTTCGTGCAACCGATGCCGATGCCGGCCGGCGTGCCGCGTGCGCCGGCCACGCGGCTGGTCTGGCACGGCGGAGCCACCGGAGGCTATCGGACGTTCCTCGGCCTGATGCCCGAACGAAACAGCGCGATTATCGTCCTGTCGAACTCGACCGCCGAGATCGACCCCGCCCTCACCTGGCCGGTGATGCATGCTCTGCTGCGGGAGATCGGCGAACCATGAGACGCTGTTTCCAATCACAAGTTTTCATCAGAGCCGCGACCGTCAGGAAGCGCTGATCGGCACGGGTTGCCGCGGAAGCGATCCCTGACGGTCGCGGCTCTGACGGCTGCGTGTCTGGACAATCCCACGCCGGGTTCTATGGTGTCGGCAGTTAATGGACGAACGGGACGGCGGTTTCTCTTTCAGTCGGCCGGGAGCAAAGCACAGCGATGACGGTTGAAACGAAGCCACGGCACCGCGTCGTGATTATCGGCGGCGGGTTCGGCGGGTTGAACGCGGCGTCGGCGTTTCGCAGGGCCGACGTCGACGTCACGCTCGTCGACCGTCGGAACTTTCACCTCTTTCAGCCGCTGCTCTACCAGGTCGCGACCGGCGCGTTGTCGCCCGCCCATATCGCCGCCCCGCTGCGCAGCGTGCTCCGCCGGCAGAAGAACTGCACGGTCATTCTCGGTGAAGTCGTCGACTTCGACCCGCCGGCCGGAAAGGTGATTCTCGCCGACGGCGAACTGCCCTACGACTCGCTGATCGTCGCGGCCGGCAGCACGCACAGCTATTTCGGCCACGACGAGTGGGCGCCGCTCGCCCCCGGACTGAAGACGATCGAAGACGCGACCGAGATGCGACGCCGCATCCTGTTCGCCTTCGAACGCGCCGAACGCGAGACCGACCCCGAACTCCGCAAGGCGTGGATGACGTTCGTGGTCGTCGGCGGCGGACCGACGGGCGTCGAACTGGCTGGGGCGTTGTCCGAGATCTCGCGACACACGCTGCGCTACGACTTTCGACACATCGATCCGTCAGAGGCGCATTTGATGCTCGTCGACGCCGGCGATCGGGTGATTTCTCAGTTCCCGTCCGATCTCTCGGAGCGTGCCGAATACGATCTGAACCGGCTGCGTGTGGAAGTCAGAAAGCACACCTACGTGACGAACGTCGAAGAAGGCGTCGTCACGCTGACGCGCGACGACGCGAACGAGCGGATCGCCTGCCGTACCGTCCTGTGGGCGGCAGGAGTGCAGGCGTCGCCGCTCGCTCGCAAGCTCGGCGAGGCCGTCGCGGCCGAGGTCGATCGCGCAGGACGGATCAAGGTTCTGTCCGACTGCACCGTGCCCGGCCATCCGGAAATTTTCGCCATCGGCGATATGGCTCAATGCCCCGGCCCCGACGGCACGATCCTGCCCGGCGTCGCGCCGGTCGCGATGCAGCAGGCGACGTTCGCGGCGAACATCATCAAGGCGCGACTCGCGGGAACGGCGCCGCCCGACGTCTTTCATTACCACGATCGCGGCATCCTGGCGACGATCGGCCGCAGCAAGGCCGTCGCCCAGATCGGACGGTGGAAGTTCAAAGGCACGATCGCCTGGCTGATGTGGCTGTTCATACACGTGATGCAGCTCGTGCAGTTCGCCAGCAGAATCGCCGTGCTGTTTCAATGGGCCTACAGCTATTTCACCTACGATCGCACCGCGCGGCTGATCACCGGCAAGACGCTGCCGGTGAAGACGAAGGTCGCGCCCGTCGGCCTCGCCACGTCGATCGGCGACGCCCGATCCGCAGAAACCGACCACCAGCCCCCGAAGCTCGGCACCCCGGCCCCCGGCGAACCGGGATCAGACCGGCCGGCCGGCGTCGCACAGAAGGCGTAGCGCGGCGACCGTCAGCGGTCGACTGCGGCAAGAACACGGGACGCACCGGCAGCCTGACGCATGCCGCTCGCCGGGCGATGCTGGTTGCGCCTCACGCGATCGGAGCGGCCTTCCGGTCGAGGATGCTGCTGACGTACAGCAGGCCGGTCTCGCGGTCGGGCGCCATGTTGAGCATGTCGAAGGCGGCCCGCAGCACGTCGCGGCGGCTGATCTGGCCGATGAGCCGTCCGTCGCGGAGCACCGGCAGCCGCCGGCAGGAGGACGTGTGGAAGATGTGCGCGACGGTCAACAGGTCGGTCTCTTCGTCGACCGTCCGCGCCTCGCGATCGATGAAGGCTTCGATCGTCGAGCAGGGCAGCGAATCGACCGCCGCATCGAGCAGCACCCGCATCGAGCCTTTCTCGCTGAAGACGCCGACATACGTGCCGTCGGGTTCGACGACGGGCGCTCCCGAAATGCGATGCCGCAACAGCAGGCCGATCGCATCGAAGACGTCCATGCCCGACGACAGGGTGACCAGCCGTGTCACCATGATGTTACGCGCAAGCATCGGGCGGTGGGTCATCGGTCACCTGGGGTCGGATACGGTGGCCTGGGACAGATCGCCGACTGTGGCGAGGGGGCCGGCCCGTCTACGAACACGGGAGAAATCTGCCGGCTGAAGGGCCGAACGGCCCGAAATACGCGATGGGTGGCGGCTCCAGGAATCAAGGAGCCAATCAACCACCCTAGCCGTCTCACTTCGCGGCGGCAAAGAAAAAATTCCACGCCGCCGCAACTTCAGGAATCTCCTGATTGTCGATGAGTGTCCAGCGGTTCTCTCCGGCGGGAAGACTTTCGGGGGGCGTTCCTCCTCAGAGCCGCGACCGTCAGGGAGCGCTGATGCACGTGGGTGCGTCAAAGAACTCTCCCTGACGGTCGCGGCTCTGATCAGGAGTCAATCTCGCGGCAACTCATCGACCGACAGGCGTTCGCGTTCCCGTCGATAATGCGCATTCGCTCGCTCGTAAGCCTCGGCCTTGCGGTAAGACTCGTAGGCGCTCCAAAGCCCGGCGGCGATGAACACCATCCCGAACAGCGGGAACAGGAACCCGATGACGCCGAACATCCCTCCGCGGCCCGCGAATGCTCCGCCGCCGATTCCGCAGGCGACGATCGTCCAGAACGTGCCGAAGGCCGCGACGATCAGGCCGCCCGCCACGCTGCCGGTTTTCGTCGGCAGAGTCCTTCGTCCTTCGCGGCCCTCGACGTAGAAGCGTTCGCGTTCGCTCTCCCATTGCCGGTCGAGTTCGGCGACGGCGCTGCGATGCTGCAGGTCGTCGAGCTGCTCGGCCATCCGTTCGGTGCGTTCGTCGATCGCCTCGAGCGTTTCGGTGTACGCGACCGAACCGGTCTGACGCACCGCCAGTTGCGAACCGCAGTGCGTGCAGGTCACGAACTTCGCGCCTGTCGGCACCTGCAACGGCGCCGAACAATGCTGGCAGTTCAGCGAAAGAAGTTTCATCGGCAGGCCCGACATCAAGACACGAAACGACGAGAGGAACAGGCGACCGGCATCGCCGCATATCGTAACGTCAGAAACGACCGTTCGGATCACTCGTGTCAGCAATCGGTCGCAGTTCGACAGCGAAGCGTCCTCATCCGACCTTGCCCGCTCTCGGCCGTCTGCCCTATTGTTCAGGAACCGAGGTTCCGAGCGCGTGAATCGTCTCATTGCCGCATGTCTTCTGCTGACGACCGCGACGACGGCGTTTGCCGCCCCGTCGGCGATCGAACGTTACTTCGAAGGACTGCGGCAACGGGGAATGTTCGATCTGGCCGAAGGCGAAGCGTTGCGACGGCTCGGCAGCGATCCTCCCCCGGAGTCTCGCGCCCGGCTCGTCGCGGAACTCGCCCGCACGTTCGTCGAGCATGCCAAGTACGCCGAAGGACGCGAGCAGGCCGACTTGTGGAAGCGGGCCGATGCGGCGGTCGCCGATTTCCTCGAAGCCGACCCGACGTCACCGAGCCGCGTCCGTCTGGACGTTCTGCGGGGAGAGCTGGCTCTGGCACGCGGCGAGACGCTCCGGTGGCTCGCGGAATTGAGTTCGGGCAACTTCGCCTCGCAGGCCGAAGCGGCCCTCGCGGAAGCCGTCGAGCAGTTGACCGCGGTCGAAGCCGAATTGAACAAACGGCTGCGCACTCGCCTCCGTGTGCGCAGCGCGTCGGTCGATCCGATCGATGCGATCGAGCTGGACGAGTTGCTGGCGCGAACGCGGCTCAAGCTCGGAACGGCCGAACTCGAACGCGCGCGGCTGGCGAGCGGAACGGCGCGGGCCGATCGTCTCGGCCAGACCGAGCGGTGGCTGGCGGGCCTCGCCAAGGGGGCGGCTGCCGAGGAAGCGACCTGGCGCTCGCAGATCCTGCTCGCAGAAGCCGCCCGGCTGGAAGGCAAGCCGGACGTCGTTCGCCGGCGGCTGGCGGAACTCCAGCCGGGCACGCTTCCCGACGCCGCGAAAGACGCGATCGCGACCGTCTCGACGAAACTGCTGCTCGACGAGCAGAAGCCCGGCCGGGCCGTCGCCTTTCTGATCGACTATCGCCGCACCCGCGGCTCGCTGACCGGCGAGTTGCGACTGCTGCAGATTCGCGGGCTTGCCGACGCGGCCGCCGCCGTCGAGGCACTCGGCAACGAACAAGAGGCGGCGGCGCTGCGTGCCGAGATTCCGACCGTCGTGGGTTGGACGCAGGCCGAGCACGGCGGCTACTGGGCGTACCGCGCACGCCTCGCCGCACGCAACGCCGAACGGTCGGCCCGCTACGGCCCGAAGGTCGCCGCGTTGGTGCGTCAGGCGGAAGCCTCGCTCGCCGCCGGTCAGGCCGACGCCGCCGTTTCGACGTACGCCGAGGCGGTCCGGCAGGCGCAAGGCATGCCCGACGTCGCCGTCGAACTCGCGTCGGCCCGCGCGTCGCTGCTGCTCAAGGCGGGCCGTTACGACGAAGCGGCGGCGCTGCTGACTTCGCTCGTCGAACAGCATTCCGATCTCCCGACGGCCGACGAGCTGCACCTGCTTTCGGCCTATGCGCTCGGGCGGCTGCATGACGCCGATCCGTCGTCGGAGCGTCGCGAAGCCTACATCGCGCGACTCGAAGAGCATCGCACCCGCTTCGCCGACTCCCCGACCGCCGCCGAGGCGACGTTGCGACTCGCAAGTTTCTACGAGCAGCGCCGGCAATACAGCAAAGCGATCCCATTGTTCAAGTCGATCGCCGGCGACGCCGAGCGCGGCCCCGTCGCCGCTGCGGCCGCCGCGCGGAACTACGAGCACCTGCTGCGGCATCTTCGATCGGCGAGAAATACGGCGGCCACTGCCGAGGCGGCGACCGTTCGCGATCGACAACTGGCCGAATGGACTCGTGCGGCGGTTCGTGACGTGACGGAGTTGACGAAGCCGCTGCGTTCGACAAATCCGCCGTCGCGACCGATGACGGCGACCGAGGCCGAGCTTGCCTTACGAGCTTCGAGACTGCTCTTGAGCGATGCCGACGGTCAGGCGGAGGCGGCGACGCTGCTCGATCGACTCGCATCGGCGTTTCTGATCGAGCACGCTGCGACGGAGCAGGAGTTCTGGGAGGCGGCACGTCGTTCGGCGCTGCCGTTGCGAATCGTGTCGCTCGCGACGCGAAGCCGGTTCGACGATGCGAGCCGGCTGATCGACTCGCTGGAAAGCGCCCCGGTCGGCGATTTGCTGGCCGTCGTTCGCGGACTGTCGGAACTGACCGAGTTCGATCCGCGCGGCCAACTGCCGGTGGCCTTCGGTGCGAGCGACGGGCCGGTCGGTCCCCGGCTGACCGATCTCCGTCGCACCGCCACCGAACTGCTGAGCGAACGACGATCGGAGCTGTCGATCGACGAGGCCCGGCAGCTCGACGTCGTGCTGGCAAAGGCGAACCTCGCCGACGGGCGTTCGTCCGCGGCCGTCGATCGCTACGACGCCGCGCTCGCCGAGCGACCGAACGACAAGGCGCTGCTGATGCAGGCCGCGGCGGCGCTGCAGGCTTCGGGCGATGCGAAGGCGGTACGCAAGGCGCTCGACTATTGGAGACGGCTCGAAGACCAGGAGCCTGCCGGCAGCGAGCCGTGGCTGGCGGCGCGACTGCATGTGATCGAAGCCCATCTCGCGATCGGCGAGACGACGGCGGCCCGCAAGCTGCTCACGGTGACGAAGCTGCTTCACCCGAAGCTCGGCGGCGGCGAGACGAAAGCCGCTTACGAAGCCGTCGAGCAAAGGCTCGACGCCCCCACCGCGACGAATCGCGGCGTCGAAACACGCTGACTTCGTTTCACATCGTTTAGCCGCGACCGTCAGGGAGCG
>JBAQZJ010000514.1:0-1757 GCA_049790855.1 Planctomycetaceae bacterium
GCCGGTGGGTGCGAACGGGCAAACCGCGCGAGTCGCGCCCTGATCGGGCCACGCGCACGTCGAAGGGCATTGCCGCGCTGAACGAACACGGAACGCACCGGCAGGTTGACGCCTGCCGCTCGCCTGGCCGATCGGAAACTCGCCGATGAACTTCCGCGAGCGTTTCAAGCTGCTGGCGGTCTTTCACTATGTGCTGGCCGCGATGATGGCGCTGTGCGGCTGTTTTCCGCTGCTGTACGTCGTGCTGGGATTGATGATGTTCAGCGGTGCGATGAACAGCGGCAGGCCCAACGATCCGCCACCCGAACTGGGATTGCTGTTCGCCGGCTTCGGCGCGGTGGTCAGTGTGTTCACCTGGGCGCTCGCCGCAGCGGTGGCCGCCTGCGGTTACTATTTGCACGTGCAGCGGCATTACCTGTTCTGCATGATCGTCGCCGCGATCGAAACGCTGAACATGCCCTTCGGCACGGCGCTCGGCGTCTTCACGATCGTCACGCTCGCCGACACACAGGGCAAGGCGATGTTCGAGCGGTCGAATGGTCCCGGACCTGAGAAAGCGGCGCTCACGCCATGACCGATCCCCTTGCCGACCTTCTTGGAAAGATCGTTTTTCTGCCGCTGTATCTGACAACCTTCATCGGCATCGGGCTGGTGTTGCGTCTACGGCGGACGCATCCCCGCGCCTGTTGGTTCACGGTCGCGGCCGGTGCGCTGATGTTCCTGAACTGGGGCTTGTCCGCCGCGTCCCAAGTCGATTTTGACGGCTACTTGAGCGTCGCGAAGGGGTTCGGCATCGGCACCGGGGCGGCGATACTCCTGTGGAACTGCATCATATCGGCGTTATGCACGACCGCCGCGGCGTTGCTGATCGCGGCGATCCTCACCGGCAGGAGAAGCGAGCCGTGATCGACTGGGACGACTTGTTTCTGACGGTCCCGCTGTCGTTCGCCGTTCGCCGTCGGCCTCGGCCGACGTGGATCGTCGGGCCAACCCGACGGCTAAGGCCTTGTCATGCGAGGCCGATTCGTCTTCCCCTGTCGGGCCGGTCCGTTCTAGACTTCGCGCTCTCCCCTTCCTCCCGAGCGGTGTCGATCCGATGCGGCATTTCTGCCGAGCCGGTGTGCTGCTGTGCGGCCTGGCCGCCGGGTGCGCGACGCGCGGCGATACCGAAGCACTCGAAGCGGCGCTGCGGGGGCATGAGAACCAGATCGCGTCACTCGAACGCGAACTGGCCGAGTCGCGCGAGGAATTAACCGTCGCCCGTCGGGAAGTCGAGCACATCCGCTCTCAGGCCGCGAAGTCGGGCGACGTCGTGCTGGCTTCCGAGCAGTCGGAGGTGCTGTTTCGCGCCGAGGGACTGCGGATCAACACGCTGCTCACCGGCGGACTCGATGAAGACGGACGGCCGGGCGACGACGTTTTAAGCGTCGTTCTCGAACCGTTCGACGCCGATGAACAGACGCTCAAGCTGCCCGGCGACGTGACGATCGAACTCAGCGACCCGGCGGCGGCCGGCGACGCCGAGTCGATCGGCACCTGGACCTACACGGCGCAGGATGTCCGCAAGGCGTGGCACGCGGGGCTGCTGGTGACGGGCTTCAAGTTCCGGCTGCCGTTGTCGGTGCCGCCGCAGCACGAGACGCTCGTGCTGCATGCGCGACTGGCGACGACCGACGGTCGGGTGTTCGACGCGACCGAGACGGTGAAGGTCAACTTGGCGCCTCGCGAATGATCCGAGCCGCGACCGTCAGGGAGCG
>JBAQZJ010000515.1:0-15216 GCA_049790855.1 Planctomycetaceae bacterium
CGCTCCCTGACGGTCGCGGCTCTGACTTTGCAAGATCGGGGCGGTGTGCATGCGAGACACATGCACCACAAGCTTCATCCGTGTTCAACGACGCACCGGCAGGCTGACGCCTGCCGCTCGCCTGCGAGACGCCCGTCACGCCCCGTCGACGCACCAGTGCTCGATCGCGCGGGAATACAGTTCGGTTCCACGCTCGAATTGATCGAGTGCGATCCATTCGTCGCGGGTGTGTGCCTGTGCGATGTCGCCGGGTCCGCAGACGACGCAGCGGCCCAACTCAGAAAAGACCGCGGCATCGGTTCCATAGCAGACGGTCTGCGCGGATTCGGCTCCCGCGATCCGAAGCATTTCCTGGACGACCGCCGACTGCGGGTCGACGGCGAACGGCCTGGCCTCGAAGAAGACGTCGAGCGACAGTCCGCAGCGGTCCGCCGCCTCGCGGCAGCGATCGACGAGCGGCTCGACGTCCATGCCGGGCATCGGTCGGAAGTAGACCGTGCAGACGGCTCGCGCAGGCTTCACGTTGATCGCCGGATTGTGATCGTTGATGCCGATGTTCCAACTGAGCGTCGGCGGCGAAAACCGATCGTCCTGCCACGCCGGCGAGTTTTCCGTTTCGTCGTGGATCGCCAGCATCTCGTCGAGAAACGGGATCATCGCGAGATTCGCATTCCGGCCGGCCGCGCTGCTGCTGTGCGCGGCTTCGCCCTCGCTGACGACCCGAATCGCATACGACCCTTTGTGTGCGGTGACGACCTGCAAACCGGTCGGCTCTCCGATGATTCCTGCCGCTCGGCCATCCTTCAACTCGCGATAAAGCTGCGATCGCTTCGCGACCTGTTTCGCACCGAGAAAGCCGACCTCCTCGTCGGCGGTGGCGACGAAGTACAGCGGGTGCTTCAGGCGTGACGAATCGAACCGCGCCGCTGCGGCGAACATCGTCGCCAGCGACCCTTTCATATCGCAACTGCCGCGACCGTAGAGCCGGTCGTCTTGCACGACGGGCGTGAAAGGGCCGGGCGTGCCGTCGAACCAATCATCGGCCGGCACGACGTCGGTGTGACCGAAATAGGCGAGACCACCTGCGGCCGCCAGCCCTTTGCGGCCGACGACGTTGACCTTCCGAAGGCCCGCGGCGTCCTCGTATTTAACGCGCTCGGTCTCGAAGCCGAGCGTTCGCAAGGTCGCTTCGACGTGGTCGCTGACGGCCGCATTGCTGACGCGGCTGACGCTGTCGAAGGCGACCAGTTCGCGCGCGTAATCGAGTGCTTCCATCGCTGATCCCGTTCAAACGGCGTCTGGACGACAGCGTACCGCATCGTGCGTCGAAAATGAAAATCGGCAGTGACGGAGCCGCGACCGTCAGGGAACGTAACCCGACGCCCGACCTCGATGAACGCTCCCTGACGGTCGCGACTCTGGTCCGTCGTCGCGCGGATCGTTGGGGCATGGAGTAATTCGCGACGAGGGGGCGGTTCGCGGAAAACCGGCAAACCCGTCACGGTCGGACGGATTCGACGAAGAGTCAGCACCGGCGTATCCGATACCACTGACACAATACGACAATCCCGACCGCCCGGATCGCGTCGTGTCCGGTGCCGGCGGGGGGGCTTGCCGTCCGACACGCCGGGGCGACGTGGAACTATGCATATGACCGGCCGAAACCTTGCGATGACACTCGCGGCGTGGGGCTGCGGGTTGGCGACACCCTGCCTGGCACAAGGCTACGGCGGCGCGCCGGGCTACTCCGCACCCGGCGACGTCGTCACACTTCCGCCCGAGGCGGGCGGCTACGGCTACTCGTCGGGCGCCTTCGGAGACGCCTCCGCCATGGGCGGCGTCTCGTCCCCCGGTTACGGAGCGCCGCCGGCGTATTGCCCGCCGGGCGGCGGCGAAGCCGCTTACTGTCCGCCAGAGCCGGAACCCTGGTGGAAGCGTCGAGGCTGCATGATCGACAAGCGGTGGCTCAAGCCCGCGCGCGGCTCGTTCGTGCGGCTCGAATATCTCCTTTGGGAGATCGAGGAGCCGGGCACCGAGTCGTTCGGCGCACCGTTCCCGCAGGACTTCTCGCCGGGGACCGACATCGACTTCGACGAGAATTTTCTCGACATCGACTTCGATCCGAGCGAGGGCTTCTTCGACTTCAATCCGGAACTCGGCACGTTCGGGCCGGTCTACGTTCCGAACAACGACGAGATTCAGCTCCGCGACAACAGCGGCGTTCGTGTGACGTTCGGAATTCCGACGTACGAGTACGGAACCATCGAACTGAGCGGCTGGGCCTTGGAACAGGCCAGCGACCATTACGAGTTCCGCCCGCGGTTCGACGACTTCTTCTTTTTCTTTGGCACCACTCCGGCCATCTCCTTCGCGACCGACGTCGGCGACACGCCCGTGACGGTCGGTTTCGGACAGGTCGACACCGTTTATACAAGCGACCTTCTGGGGGCCGATGCGAACTTCGTCATCGATTCGCTCTCGCCGGAAGGAGAAGGCCTGAAGCTCAAACCGCTCGTCGGCTTCAAGTACGTCAGCCTGCAAGAGTTCCAGAGCGTCGCCGGATACTCGCCGACGTCGCCGTTGCTCGGTCCGGGGAACTTCGCGCTGACGTCGGACACCGACAACAACTACCTGGGCGGAACGCTCGGCCTGCGGACGGAGTTGGAGCACCGCTGGTTCATCCTCGGACTGCAGCCGGCCGTGACGTTCGCCGGCAACATCGCCAAGGCCCGCGTGCAGACGGCGCCGTTCTTCGATCCGACGGAAGGCACGCGCGAGACGTCGTCCGACTACTTCGACTTCGCGCCGATTCTCGACCTGAAGGCCTACGCACGCATCTGTCTGTCGGACAACCTGCGATTGAACGTCGGTTACGACGCGTTCTGGATCTCGAAGGCGTATCGTGCCGCCGACGTGATCGATTACCGCGTCGACACCGACGGCGGCACGACTTTGGAGTCTGCGAGCAGCACGGAAAGAAGTGCCGACGACGTCGCCGTCGAAGGTCTCTCGGTCGGCCTCGAATACATCTTCTGAACCGCCCGTCACGGCGATAGACACAAACGCAGAACGGCGGACGACCAAAGTCGTCCGCCGTTCTCGTTTTGAGTGCGTTTCGAGGTTCAGCGAATGCGGCTGCGGACCGGTTTGGCCGGCTCGCCTTCGACCGAGACGTTCTGCGTTTTGCTCTCGTTGCCGCTTTGGGCCTCGGCGATCTTGCGGCCTTCGACCGCGGCGATCGACACGAGCGATTGGGCCGAGAACAGCGTTCGTTGCGAGAAGACCGGCGTCGGTGCGCGACCGCCGACATGCTCGTGCTTCAGATTCGCCAGTTCGTTCCAGCTCATCTCGTCAGTCAGGTGCCAGGCGGCGGCCTGGGCCGTGTCTTCGTCAATCCGGCCGGTGCCGACCAGGTTGATCAACGCCTGCAGCGTTTCGTCTTCGGTGAACTTGTCGACGGGACGGATTTCATAGGCCATCCGCGGGGACGGCTCGGCCTTGCCGTGCTCCAGGCAGACCGAGCAATAGGGCACGCGAGCGACCGTCTCGGCTGGAATCGAGAAGAACCCGCCGCCTCCCATGCCGCCACCACCCATGCCGCCACCCATGCCGCCCATTCCACCACCCATGCCTCCCATGCCGCCACCCATGCCGCCACCCATGGCTTGTCCACCGCCCATGCCACCTCCCATGCCACCTCCCATTCCTCCACCCATGCCGCCCATGCCTCCACCCATGCCTCCCATGCCGCCCATGCCGCCCATGCCGCCGATTTGCTTGAAGACATGCACGCCGACAAAGCCGGCGGGCATCTTGACCGTCACGGGCTTGTCGGTCTTGTTCTCGATCAGCAGGTTGCCGCCCTTGGAGTCTTTGGGAATTAGACGGGCGTCGAGTTCACCCGCATCGATGCCGGTGAACAGGTCGACCTGCCGGGCCGAGGGGTCGAACTTCAGGTTCGTGACGGCTCGTTTGGGTTCCTTGCCGGCCGATGCGGCACCACAAAACAGGCCGAGCAAAGCGGCTGCCGCCAGGATGCGGGTTAAACAAGCGGTCGGACGGCGGAGCATGGCGTTACTCACTAAGAGCCGGCTTCAAGGCGTCCGCCGCACAATCTCCGGCGGCCGGGGCACCGGCCGCGCGACGGACGTTCCTTTGTAAACAGCCTACCCGGCGCTGCTGAACGTTGACAACGGGGTTCCCGCCACTTTTCGCGGTTTCCCGAATTCCGGGACGATCCCCGTTCCGGATCGGCCGAATGTTCGATCTGCCTTCGTCTGCGAACGGCGAAAACCGACCGTTGCCGTCTTTCGGTGGCCGGTTCTAGCCGACTGCTCGGTTTTAGAGGTCCGCCGTCTCGCGACGATAATTGTCGAGGGAACATCCTTGATGATCGTTACTGTGATGCCGGCATTTCCGATGGGGATGCCGGAACCTGGCTTCTCAAACAGCGAGGCCGCCTGTGCATCTCCGGCCGTCGATCATCAGGCGGGTCGGTCTGGCGTCGGCCGTGCTGGTCGGCTGCGTCACCGAGCCGCGCACCAGCGAGACGTCCCGCACGCCCGCACAAGGGGAAGGTCGGGTGGTCGCGCTCGTCTACGAGTTGCACCCGGCCGGTGCGACGCCGTTCTTCGCCGCGATGGACGCGGAGAGATCGCGAATTCTGCCTGCCGCACTGGCAATCGAAGCGACCGAAGACGAGCGATGCGCCGGTCAAAGCACAGAATCGGCGAAGTCGGTCCGCCTGCAAATCACACCGGCTCACGACGGAGACGTCCGGGCGATCGCCACGGTTTCGGTGCGCGAACGACCGCAGGCCGCGTATGAACTGATTCTTTCCGCGACCGAACTCGACCTGATCGTCGGCGGCCTCCGCGGCAGCCGTTTTCTCGACGGGGGAAGTCGACCGGGCGGCCAGGCGTGGATCGAGGTCGGCTACGGCGACAAGACCGTCGGCAAAGAGTGGACGCCCGAGCCGCGGATCGACGACCTCGTCGAACGCACGATTCAAAACGGACGCCGCATTCCGCTCGGCCGGCGACCGATCGTCGGACGGGCGGCCGTCATTTCGGATTAGCGCCGGCCGCCGTTTCGAGTGTGCCGGCGTCGTATGCCGCCCAGAACTCGCTTGCCGGCAATTGCCGGTCGAAGTCGGTGCCCAGCGTTTGCAGAGACGGCATGCTGCGTACGACGTCGAGGCCGCGTTCGATCATTGACGGCGTGAAGATCAACCGCTCCAACGGCAGTCCGGCCAGCGGCGACAGATCGGTCACGGCGGCTCCGGCGATGTTCAATCGTCGGAGATTCGTCATCGTGCTCAGCGCCGACAGATCGTCGACCGGCGTGTTTTCAACGTCGAGACTGACGAGCGACAGGCCGGCGAGCGGTGCGAGATCGCGGACGTTCGTCGAGGCGATCCAGAGCGTGTCGAGCGGCATTCCGGCCACCGGCTCGATCTCGTCGATCGGCGTCCCGACGACGTTAAGCTTCTCCAGCGGCAGTTCACGCAGCGGCTCCAGAGTACGGATCTCCGTCTCACGCAGGTACAACTCGCGAAGCGGCAGGCCGCGGAGTGCGGAAACGTCGTCGATCGGCGTGTTTTCCGCCGTCAGCAGTTCGAGGGGCATGCCTGCCAGCGGCGTCAGGTCGTCAACCGGCAAACCGCTGATTCCCAGCGCGACGAGCGGCAAGCCCTCGAGCGGAGCGAGGTCGGTCACGCCGGAATCGTGCAGTTCGATTTGCGTAATGACGCCGCCTTCGCGGACGAACTGGGCGTTCCCGTTTGCGCCAAGCCGACTGCGAAGCTCGCCGGCGGAGATTCCTTCCGGCGGCGTCGCCGGTGCGACGGGCACAGGAGGCGCGGCAGAACCGGACGTCGCGGCGTCGCCGTCACAACCGGCGGCCGACAAGACGGCAAGGGCAACAAGAAAGCCCACCGGTCCCATCCGGTGGGCTTTCAGTGGAGCCGATGGGATTCGAACCCACGACCTTCGCATTGCGAACGCGACGCTCTCCCAACTGAGCTACGGCCCCGACGATTTTGACCGCATCGGGCGGAACGAACCGCACGTCGCGGCACGATGTGGGGTAGTGTAAGCAGGCCGTCGGTGCTTGAAAAGCCCGTCGGCATGGCTCATCAGCTTTTTCGACCGTGTCCGACCGACCCGCCTGCATTCCAAAGACGCCCGCGCGGCGTCGCAGGTTCGCTCAGCGGGCGGCCTCCCGGTCGCCGATGTTCGGTCGAGGCGGACCATTCAGTGAAAAATCGCAGGTGTCGCGGTTGTCCGGACCCGGCGTATCTTGACATTGAAATCGCGCCACAGCAGAATTTTATACAACCAAGTCCGATTACCGTTCGGTCACGGGCCGGGTTCGCTTCAAACGCCGCTTTCGGCGACGCTCACCTCATTCAACCTCTCGGTCGACTGCGGGCATTGGACGCAATTCTGGACATTCCGATTCGCCCTGCCGCTTGCCGGCCTTCCGAACCGTCACCTTCGTACCTTCCGGTACGACGTGGAGAGTCTTGATGGCCCACGACTGGCTCCAGTCGTTCATCGACCGCGGTCTCATCAGCGACGACCAGCTCGAAGAAGCTCGCGTCGCGGGCCGGCGGATGGGCATTTCGCCGGGCGAGGCCCTCGTCAAGCTGGGCTACGTCGAGCCGTCGGACGTCGCCGACGCCCAGGCGAGCCAGTTCGGTCAGCAGTTCATCAGCCTGGAAGGGATCGAAATCCCGCAGAGCGTGATCGAGCTCGTCAGCGAGGCGATGGCCCGCGAGAACACGATCATACCCACGCGTGTCGAAGACGGCTCGGTCGTCGTGGCCTTTCACGATCCGATGGCCCTCGACGTGCTCGACAAACTGCGGTTCATCCTTGCCAAAGACGTGAAGATCGTCGTCGCTCCCAAAGAGCAGATCCAGGCGGCGATCGACCGGCACTACGGGCAGAGCGAGACCCAGAGCGTCGACTCGATGATTCAGGAGTTCACCGAAACGCAAATCGACTTCACGGCGACCGAGGCGACCAACAGCGCCGACGAGGAAGACGACAACGCGCCGGTCATCCGGCTGGTCAACCTCATCCTCACCGAGGCGGTGAAGATGCGGGCCAGCGACATTCACGTCGAGCCGTTCGAGGATCGCGTCCGCATCCGTTACCGCATCGACGGACAGTTGATGGAGCGGGACGCCGCTCCCCGGCGACTGCTCGGCTCCATGGTCAGCCGCATCAAGATCATGGCGAGCATGGACATCAGCGAGCGTCGCCGCCCGCAGGACGGCCGGATCAAGGCCCGCATCAACGGCAAAGAGTTCGACCTGCGGGTCAGCATTCTGCCGACGAGCCACGGCCAGGGGGTCGTGCTGCGAATCCTCGATCGCGACAACATCAAGATCGGCATTCGCAACCTGGGCTTTTCGGAAGAGAACTACCGGGTCTTCCAGAACGTCATCCGCCGGCCGAACGGCATTTTTCTCGTCACCGGCCCGACCGGGTCGGGCAAGACGACGACCCTGTACAGCGCCCTGGGCGAGATCAACCGCCCCGATCGCAAGATCATCACCGCCGAGGATCCGGTCGAGTATTACCTGCCCGGCATCAACCAGGTCGAAGTCAAGCACAGCATCGGCCTCGACTTCCAGCGGATCATCCGGGCGATGCTCCGCCAGGCGCCGAACGTGATTCTCGTCGGCGAGATCCGCGACGTCGAGACCGCCGAAATGGCGATTCAGGCGTCGCTCACGGGGCACCTCGTCTTCAGCACGCTGCACACGAACGACGCCCCGAGCAGCATCACCCGGCTGATCGACATGGGCGTGCAGCCGTTTCTCGTGGCAAGCTCGGTCATGGCGATCATGGCCCAGCGACTCGTGCGGGTCGTCTGCCAGAAGTGCGCAGAGCCGTACACCCCCGACCCCGGCGAGTTCGACTACTACTCGATTACGCCCGAAGAGGCTGCGACGGCGACCTTCATGCGGGGCCGCGGCTGCAATCATTGTCAGCACACCGGCTACCGCGGCCGCAAAGCGGTGTTCGAGCTGATGGTCATGAACTCGGCCATCCGCGAGATGACGTTCAAGGGCGAGCCGACGCAGGCGATTCGCCGGCAGGCGCGGCTGTTCGGCATGCGGGCCCTCGTCGACGACGCGAAAGACAAGGCGCTGCTCGGAATCACCACCCTGTCCGAAGTCAACAAGCTGATGCGGAGCTACGATTAGACGAGGGTTGAGGGTTGAGGGTTGAGGGTTGGTCGCGGCTGAACTACTTCCTATTTCCTACTTCCTATTTACCGCCTGATGGCCACCGTTCAGATCGACAAGCTGCTCGAGTACGTCGTCGCCCAGCGGGTGAGCGACCTGCACATCACCTCGGGGCAGCCGCCCGTCGTGCGCGAGAGCGGCCGCTTGATCCGGCTCGACACCAAGAGCCTCACCGGCGAGGACACCACCTCGCTGATGAAGTCGATCACCCCCGAGCGCAACCAGGCCGAGCTGCAAGAGGTGGGCGGCACCGACTTCGGCTTCGCCTTCGGCAACAAGGCCCGCTTCCGCGTCGCGGTGTTCAAGCAGCGCGGCCAGGTCGGCCTCGTGCTGCGGCGGATTCCGAACGAGTTCCTCACCTTCGAGCAGCTCGGACTGCCGCCCGTCATCCGCGACCTCATCAGCCGGCCTCGCGGGCTGTTCCTCGTCACCGGGCCGACGGGTTCCGGCAAGACGACCAGCCTCGCGAGCATGCTGAACTACATCAACGAGACCGAAGACAAGCACATCATCACGCTCGAAGACCCGATCGAGTATTACCACGACCACAAGATGTCGACCGTCAACCAGCGCGAGGTCGGCGTCGACGTGCCGAGCTTTCCCGAGGCGCTGCGACGCGCCCTGCGCATGGACCCCGACGTGATTCTCGTCGGCGAAATGCGCGATCTCGAGACGATTCAGTCGGCGATCACCGCGGCCGAAACGGGGCACGTCGTGTTCGGCACGCTGCACACGACCGGCGCCCAGGGAACAGTCGACCGCATCATCGACGTGTTCCCCACGAGCCAGCAGGAGCAGATCCGCACGCAGCTTTCGGTGTCGATCATCGGCATCCTCAGCCAGGCGCTGCTGCCCCGCAAGCCGAAGGGGCTGGTCGCGGCCTACGAGATGCTCGTCGTCACCCCCGCCATCGCGAACCTGATCCGCGAAGCGAAGACGTTCCGCATCAACTCGATGATTCAGACCGGCCGCAAGTACGGCATGCAGCTCCTCGACGACGCGCTGTTCAACCTGTGGAAGAACGACCTCTGCGACGAGAAAGAGGTCGTCGTCCGCGCCGTCAGCCCCGGCGAGCTCAAGGCCCGCATCGAACGCGCCAAACGCGGCCAGTACGAAGACGAAGAAGACGAAGAGTTGGAAGAGATCGAGGAATGAGGGAATAGGAGATCAGGAGTCAGGAGTCAGGAGACAGGACTCGAAAACGGGATCAGCCGGCGTCTCGGACCTCCTGACTCCTGACCTCCTGACCTCCTGACCTCCTTCACCCACCCCCGTTGATCGCTCCCGCAAGGGCACGTCATCCATGGCCGCACGCAAGCTCGGGCAGATCCTCGTCGACCTCGGTTACATGACCGAGGATCAGTTGTGGGACGTGCTCGAAGAGCAGAAGCAGAGCGCCGGCGAGGTGATCGGCCAGGTGGCGGTCCGCATGGGCTTCGTCACCCCCGACCAGGTCACCGAGGGTCTCGCCGAGCAATGGGGCATGCCCGTCGTCAATCTCGAAGAGACGACGATCCCCCCCAAGGTCATCGAGCTGGTGCCCCAGACGATGGCCGAGATCTACAAGATCATGCCGATCTCCCTCAAGGGAGACGTGCTGACCGTCGCGATGGCCGAGCCGCAGAACGTCGGCACGCTCGACGACCTGCGGAACTTCCTCGGCGTCGAGGTCCGCGGGGCGGTCTCGAACCTGAAGGCCGTGCAGGCCGCCGTCGAAAAGAACTACGCCGGCCACGAAGACAGCATCGAAGACGTCATCAGCGAGCTGGAGGGCGGCGAGGACTTCGACGAGTTCGCCAACGCCTTCGACCTGTCGAACCCCGAAGAGCTGGCCGACGCCGCCCCGATCCGCAAGCTCCTTAACATGGTGCTGCTGCTCGCCGTCAAAGACCAGGCGAGCGACATCCACTTCGAGCCGTTCGAAGACGAATTCAAGATCCGCGTGAAGGCCGACGGCCAACTCTACGAGATGGTCCCGCCCCCCCGGCACCTCGCCAACGCGATCATCACCCGCATCAAGGTCATGGCCGAGCTCGACATCGCCGAGCGGCGGCTGCCCCAGGACGGCCGGATCGAGTTGAACGTCGGCGGCAACCGCATCGACCTGCGGGTCTCCGTCCTGCCCACGCTGTTCGGCGAAAGCGTCGTCATGCGGGTGCTCGACAAAACCGTCGTGCAGCTCGACCTGAACAAGATCGGCATGGACCCGGGCCTGTTGTCGAAGTTCCGCGAGATCATCAAGCGGCCGAATGGAATCGTGCTCGTCACCGGGCCGACCGGCTCGGGAAAGACGACGACCCTGTACAGCGCCCTCAACGAGCTGAACGAGATCACCGAGAAGATCATCACGACCGAAGACCCGATCGAGTACGACATCGACGGCCTCGTGCAATGCCCGATCAACGCCGACATCGACGTCACCTTCGCGAACTGCCTGCGGGCGATCCTGCGGCACGACCCCGACAAGATCCTCGTCGGCGAGATCCGCGACTACGAGACCGCCGAGATCGCCATTCAGGCCGCCCTCACGGGGCACCTCGTGTTCAGCACGCTGCACACGAACGACGCCCCGAGCGCGATCACCCGGCTCCGCGACATGGGGGTGCCGGCGTTCCTCATCACCGCGACCGTCGAGGCGATCCAGGCCCAGCGGCTCGTGCGCAAGATTTGCGCCGAGTGCAAGACCCAGTTCACCCCCAGCGACGACCTGCTCATGGAGCTTCAACTTCCCATCGAGCAGGCCCGCAAGTACCGCTTCTACTACGGAAAGGGTTGTGCGTCCTGCAACAACTCAGGGTATAAAGGACGCATCGGCATCTACGAACTGATGGACATCAGCGACGACATCCGCGACATGATCACCAACGAGGCCAGCGTCGACGACATCCGCAACTACGCCCGCAGCCAGGGGATGACCACTCTCCGCGAGGCGGGGCTGAAGCTGATCTTCGACGGCGTCTCGACCATCGACGAGATCGTTCGCGAAACCGTGCTGGAGGACGTGGCCTGACGACCGCCTCTTGCAAAAGAGGCGGGCCGGGACTCGAGGCGAGACGTGTATTCGATCGCGAGAAGGGAAGACCACGGCGGCCGACCGACGACGCCTCCGGAGAGACGATATGCCGACCTACACTTATGAGGCCATGGACCAGACCGGCCTCGAAATCAAAGAGACGATCGAGGCCGCCAGCGAGGCCGAGGCCACGCAGGTCATCCGCCAGAAGGGCTTCTTCGTCACCAAAATTCAGGAAAAGGCCCGCGCCAAAAAGAAGGGCGCGCCCTCCAAGGACGGCAAAGGCGGCAAGGCCGCCGGAGGCGGAGGCAAGGGCGGCAAACGCGGCGGAGCCAAGAAGAAGACCTTCGCCATCGGCGGCGTCGGCTCCAAGCAGTTGACGGCCTTCACCCGTCAGCTCTCGACCCTCCAGGACGCCGGCCTGCCGATCCTTCGCAGCCTGCGGATTCTCGAAGGCCAGTCGAAGCCGGGAGCGCTCAAAAACAGCCTCATCGGCGTCATCGACGACATCGAAGGCGGAGCCACGCTCTCCGAGGCGATGGCCAAGCAGCCCAAGGCCTTCGACAACCTCTACGTCAACATGGTCAAGGCCGGCGAGGCCGGCGGTGCGCTGGAAGTCATCCTCCAGCGGCTCGCCGACTTCAAAGAGCGCTCGCAGAGCCTCAAACGCCGCGTCCAGGGGGCGATGATCTATCCGATCGCGGTCATCATCGTCGCCACGGCGATCGTGACCGGGATCATGATCTTCATCATCCCCAAGTTCAAGAAGATCTTCGACGACTTCGGGTCGGATCTGCCGTGGATGACCGACATGCTCATTCTGGCGAGCGACTTCATCGCCAAATACTGGTACCTGCTGTTCGCGCTTCCCGTGGCGGGCTGGCTCTTCATCAAGATCATCAAGAAGAACCGCACGGGCGAGTACATCGCCGACTGGGTCTCGTTGCGCATCCCCCTGACGGGCAAGATCCAGCGCAAGGCGATCATCGCCCGAATCGCGCGGACGCTCGGCACCCTGATCGCCTCGGGCGTGCCGATCCTCGACGCCCTCATCATCTGCCGCGACACCGCCGGCAACGCGGTGTTCCGCAAGGCGTTCGAGCACATCTACGCCGCGATCCGCGAGGGCGAACCGATGGCGGTGCCCCTCAAAGAGACCCGCATCGCCGACGACATCGTCGTGAACATGGTCGACGTCGGCGAAGAGACCGGTGCGCTCGACGCGATGCTCTACAAGGTCGCCGACGTCTACGACGAAGAGGTCCGCGTGCTGGTCGACGGGTTGATCAAGCTGCTCGAGCCGCTGATCACCGTCGTCCTCGGTCTGTTCGTGGGCTTCATCGTCATCGCCCTGTTCCTGCCGCTCATCCAGTTGCTCAACGACCTGTCGTGACGCACGACGCTTCCGCAACGCCCATCAGAACCGCGACCGTCAGGAAGCGTTATCGAGGCGATCGCATTCCGCGCAGAACCCCGGACTCTTCAAGATTCCGGGGTTCTGAATCGAGATTCGGGGCGATTCGGCAGGGTGTTGCAGAATGCAACGCACCTCGGCGATGGAACTTTTCGGCGCCGAAAGTCGCAACGAGAATAAAAGCAGTTGTTTACGGCGGAAAGACGGATTCCGGACCATCCGGATCGGGATTTGCATTAGTGGAGGGGCGGGGGTCTGTTCTGTTCACTTCCGCCACGGCTCACGATCGCCACGACCCCCGGCTCGGGCTTTCGAGTTCGGACATTCGAGTTGAGGATGACCCCATGACCGCTCGCGTCGCCCCTCGCGGCCACGACATCCGCCCGGCTCCGGGCCGTCCCCTGCGGGCCGGCTTCACGCTCATCGAGCTGATGATCGTCATCGTGATCATCGTGATGCTCATCGCCCTGCTTGTGCCGGCGATCGGCGCGGCGATGCGAAACGCCCGCGAAGGCCAGGTCAAGCAGGAAATCGGCCAGCTCGAATACGCCATCGCCGACTTCAAAACCCAGTTCGGCATCAACCCGCCGAGCTACATCGACCTGCAGTTGTACGATCCGTCCGACTACACGACACCGATCTTGACCGGAACGGCTCTCAAGCCGGCGACGCAGGCCACGCTGCGGCGGCTCTGGCCGAACATCAACATGGCTGCTCTCATCACCGACCTGCAAACGAACACCGCGAAGCAGCAGGAGCTTGGCGGATCGCAGTGCCTCGTGTTCTTTCTCGGCGGCTTGGTGCCGCCTCCGGCAACGCCGGACGACAAGCCCGTTCCGGTTGGATTCTCGAATAATCCGCGGTCGCCCTTGGCCTTGGGTGGAAAGCGGGTTGGGCCGTTCTTCGAATTTCGGGCTGACCGGCTCTACGATGCAGATCCGGCGACGTTCAACGGCTATGAAGGCTATCTCGACCCGCTGCCGGGCCAGCAGTTGCCCTACTTCTACGTCACCAGCGATCGCTACGCGACGCAGGATACTTACAATGCGAACACCTCGCCGCAGACGCCGGCCGATCTTGTGCGGCCCGTCTACCGTCAAAGTGCGAGCTCCTACTTCAACGCGCAGTCGTTCCAGATCATCTCGCCCGGCCCCGACGGCGTGACGGGCGTCAACAACGCGGCTCCCGGCAGCGCTTACGGCTCCGGCGGCATCTTCGACGTCAAGAAGGGCACGCTCGTCGACGTTCTGCCGACGGGTCATCCGTACGACGGGCTGGCCAAGGGCGACGCCGACAACATCACGAACTTCCACGGCGGGAGGCTCGTTCCGTAATGCGTGGCAATCGCGAACGACGATCGGCATCGCGGCGGCAGGTCCGGCGGGCGTTCACGCTCGTCGAGATCCTGGCGGTCGTCGCGATCATCGGCGTGCTGCTGACGGTCATCATGATCGCCTCGGTCCGGGCGCTCGCCGGTGCCCGCGAGCAGCAGACTCGCACGACGATCAAAAAGATCGACGAAATCCTCTCCAGCCGCATGGCGGCCTTCGAACGCGCCATGACCGGCCGCATTCTCGCCGGGGGGGGATCAACTCCTAGCGAATTATTGACGAAGTACGACTACATCCCCGACAGCCCGATGAAAAACAAGCGGTTGAAGCAGAAGTTCTTCGGGACGTCGTTCGGCGAAATGTCGGCCGGTCCGGCCGGCGGTAATTGGACGATGAGCGACCTCGGGCTACTGGACGCAAGCGGCGTGCCGGTCCCTGGTAGCGAGCTGGCGGAACTTGCCGGACTAACGCCCCCGCCGAAGCCGGCGACGTTCTTTCCTGCCGAGCACCAGCCGCTCACCGAAAACCCCGAGATGCTGTACTGGATCATCACGAACGGCCCCACGTTCGGCAGCGATGTCCAGACCGACTTCAACTCGAGCGAAATCGCCGACACCGACGGCGACGGGCTGATGGAGTTCATCGACGCCTGGGGCCGGCCGCTGCGGTTCTACCGCTGGCCGACCCGGTTGATCCGGCCGGGACCGTGGACTGCCCCGACTGCGCAGGGCAGCCCGTATCAGCCGCTCGGCCCTGCGGCCGGCGGGCAACTCAACAGCGACGCCCCGGCGACGTTCTTGATCGCCTCGCTGCCGTCCTACAGCACGGCCGGCGACACCATCGATCCGACCCTGCTTCCTTCGACGCCGCTGGGGCAGGACAGCGAAGACGCCTATGGCGACGTGTTCATCAATTACGTGCGAGAAACGGGCTTGTCGGCCGATCCGATCGCCGCGGCCCAGCAGTTCGAGCGGGAATATCACACGCTCAACACCTGGCACGCACCGCTCGTCGTCTCGGCGGGTGCGGATGGAGAGTTGGGGCTGTACGAGCCGACCGATCGAGCGAACTTCGGGCATCTGGCGCAGCCGATGCCGAACACAAGTTCGCCGCCGAACGGTTACTCGACCGCTCTGCAGGACAACGTCACGAACCTCAACGGCCAGGCGTCCGGCACGGGGGGGCAGTGATGACG
>JBAQZJ010000516.1:0-6496 GCA_049790855.1 Planctomycetaceae bacterium
CGAGCGTGGTCCCGCCGAGTCGGACCTCTTTCAGTGCCGGCATCGACTGCAATACCTGAATAACCTCGCCGCCGCGAACGTTCGTCAAGACGAGACTCAGCCGTTCCAGCCCCGGCATGGCGGACAGATGTCGCAATCCATCGACCGTCAGCTTCCCGTTGCCGTCTAAATCCAGTTGCCGAAGATTCGAGAGACGAGCCACGGCGGCGAGGTCGTCATCGTCGATGCCGGCGTCGGACAACCTCATCCGCTCGATATTCTTCCATTCCCGCAACGCCGTGAACACCTCCGGATCGACACTCGGGCTGCCACTGAAATCGACGGTGGAAACGTTCTCCAAACGATTCACCGCGTCGGCCTTCGATCTCACGCCAGCGGCAGTCGCGGAACCGGGGTTAAAAACATACCACTCGACGTCGTACAGCAAATTCGGCGACGGGTCGATTCCCAATTGATAGAACAGGATGAACATCGCGTCGGGCGCGCGGGGAGACAGCAGCACAGATCCCGAGGCATCGCTGGCTTCTTCGATCAAAGCCCGACGATGCTCATTCAGGACAAAGAGCGCCACAAGCGGCAACAGGAGCACGACCGTTGCGACAGTAAGCCACTTCCACCGACCTCGCATGAACGGAAACCGGCTCATCGCGCCGTCCACCCTCCGTCCACGAACAGCAAACTCCCCGTCGTGTAGCTGCCGGCGGCGCTGGCGAGGTAGATCGCGGCCCCCTGAATCTCGTGCAGTTCGCCCCAGCGGCCCAGCGCCACAGCACCGACGATGAACTTCTTCGTCTGCTCGTCGTCTTTGATCGGAATGTTCATCTCGGTCAGGAACGGCCCCGGGCAGATCGCGTTGACGGTGATGTTCCACGTCGCCAGTTCCAGGGCGAGGGCGCGAGTCATCTGCACGACGGCCCCTTTGCTCGCGGCGTAGGGCGTGCGGTTCTCGAGGCCCACGACGCCCAGCGTGCTGGCGAGGTTGATGATCCGGCCGGCCTTCTGCCGCTTGAAGTGCGGCACGACCGCCTTGCAGCACCGCCAGACGCCCTCGACGTTCGTCTGCTGGACCCGGCGGAAGTCGTCTTCGGGAAGTTCGTCGATCGGCCCGCGAATGTTGATGCCGGCGTTGTTGACGAGGACGTCGATCCGCCCGAACTCGTCGAGCGCCCGGTCGATCATCGCGTCGACGCCGGCCCCGTCGCAGACCTCGACCGCCATGCCGACCGCCCGGCGGCCGAAGTCGGCCGCGATCCGCTTTGCGGCGGCGGCGGCGAGTCCCTCGTCGCGGCTGGTCAGCAGCACGTCGGCCCCGGCGCTCGCCAGCCCCGCCGCGATCGCTTCGCCCAACCCTTTCGCCCCGCCGGTGACGATCGCCGCCCGGCCGGTGAGATCGAACAGCTTGATTCCAGGCAGCATGCGCGATTCCTTCGCTGGCAAGTCGATCGGACAGGTCGTGTTCCACGACTACGTTAGCCCGAAGCGCCCGCAAGGGAAACGTCTTTCCTCTGAGACAAGGCAATCAGAGCCGCGATCGTCAGGGAGCGCTTCTTGGCGTTGGGGGGCTGGGGTCGGGCCGAGAGCGGCGATGACGAGCACATCAAATCGCCGTCGGCCCGCCCCCAGACGGGCGTTGGCCGGCGCCCTGCAACCGTTGCCGTGATCATCGTTCGGCTGGGGGCGACGCGATCGCGTCGTTTCCAAACTCGTCGCGCTTTGCGCGTCGACCCCGGCCACCCATTGCTTCAATCCTCGTCCAGCAACTTCCCTCGTACCCCCTTCCAACCCCCATCCGCCAGTGCCGACAACTCCTCGACCGCGTCCGCATACTTCGCTTCACCTGCCACGTTCACGTTCTCCGCCGGGTCGGTCTCGTGGTCGTAAAGTTCCAGGGCGACGACCTTCTTTGGATTCTTGCGATCGACCCAGCGTGTGAAGCGGTAGCGGTCGGTTTTCAGGGAGTAGCCCATCAGGCGTTGGCCGTCGTGTGATCGCGGGTACTGGCTGAAGGCGGCGGTCTTCCATTCCTGATTCGGGTCGTCGAGCAGCGGGGCGAAGCTGGTGCCTTCGAGGTCGTCGGGGGCCGGCAGGCCGGCGAGATCGCAGAGCGTCGGGTAGACGTCGACGAATTCGACGAGGCCGTCGCTGGCGGTGCCCGGTTTCTTGCCGGGGGCGCGGACGACCAGCGGGACGCGGGCGTCGAGTTCGTAGTTCGTGTGCTTGCACCACATGCCGTGCTCGCCGAGCTTCCAGCCGTGGTCGCCCCAGACGACGACGATCGTGTTCTCGGCCAGCCCCAGTCGGTCCAACTCGTCGAGCACCTTGCCGAGCTGCGCGTCCATGTACGACAGCGCGGCGTAGTAGCCGTGCATCAGCTCGAGGGCTTTTTCTTTCGAGAGGGCGCCCTTCGGCGGGATGTCGCTGTAGGCCCGCAATTCGCCCCAGTTCGTTCCGGCGAAGGGAGGCGCGTTCTTCGGAGCGTGATCGTAGTTCGCCGGCAGCGAAAACTGCGAGCGGTCGTAGAGATCCCAGTACTTCTTGGGCGAGACGAACGGCAGGTGCGGCTTGACGAAACCGACGGCCAGAAAGAACGGCTCGTCTCGCTTCGAGAGTGATTGCAAAGACTCGACGGCCATTTCGGCGACGACGCCGTCGTGGTAGGTGTCGTCGGACACGTCGGCCGCTTCGCTCGCCGGTCCGCGGCCCGAACGTCGCAGTGCCCGGCCTTTCAGGCCACGCTCGCGGCCGGACTGGCGACTTTCCTCGAGGATCTTCTGGTTCTCGGGACGGGCGTAACCCGTCGTGCCTTTCGGCGAACGATGCGGTTCGCTCCACGACGCTTTGTCGTCGAATCCGCCGTGATAGATCTTGCCCATGCCGACCGCGTGATAGCCGTGCTGCTTGAACTGCTGCGGCAGCGTGACGGTGTCGGGGATGTGGTCACGGAAGTGCGTCTCGAGATCCCAGACCTTCGTCGTGTCGGGCCGCTTGCCCGTCAGTAGACTTGTCCGGCTGGGCGAGCAGACCGCCTGCTGGCAATAGGCCTGTGTGAAGATCGTTCCCGAGGCCGCGAGCTTGTCGAGATTCGGCGTCTTCACGAAGTCGACGCCGTAGCAGCCGAGGTCGGGCCGCATGTCGTCGACGGCGATAAAGAGGACGTTGGGCTTTTCGGCGGCGGGGGCCGAAAGAGTGGCTGCGAGGAGGACGCTGGCGATGATCGGGCGCATGCAGGTCTTTCAGGAAGGGGAGTCGTCTTTGCGGTCGTCGAGTTCACCGGCCCGACGTTCTTCGAGCAGGGCTTCAAGGATCGCGATGGCCTCGAAATCTTTCGGCCGGCCGGCCGCGCGTTTCGCGCGGATCAACGTCGGCAAATCGAGCACACGACAGGTGACTCCGTAGACGGGACTCAGTTCGCTCGCTGGATAGAGGTCTTCGTAAGTCCCGCCGCCGAGAATCTCGCCCAACAGGTCCAGCGGTCCCAGATCGGTGGCGAGGGTGAAGTTCAACCCTCGTTCGATCGTTTCGGCCTCCCATAGGAACGGGAGATTCGGAGGCGCTCCACGCAGGTACGGATGATGGGGTTGCAATGCCTGAACGAAGCGTCGGATGTTCTGCGGCGTCCGTCGATAAACGACGTCCATGTCGAGTGTCGTCAGTGATGATCCATGAGCGATGCCCGCCACGCCGCCGACCACAATGAACTCGACACCGGCGTCGGACAGCAGCCGCAGGATGACGGGAATGTTCGGTGTCATTGTTTCGCCGGCTTCTGAAGGGAGCCGCGGAAGTCGTCGAGCGACCGCATGAACTCGTACATTTGCGTCAGGCGCTCTTCGACGGTCAGCTTCAAATTCTCCCGCAGCAACGTGCGGTCGACGTCCTTCTTGTACGCCTCGATCACCGGATCGGGCACGAGCGGCGGCAGGTTCTTCATCACAGGCTCCTTCAGTTCTCTTGCCGGAATTCTAACACCCAGTCGCGGTCGTCGGGAGCCGTGAAGACGCCGCTTTCGTTCGTCTGCACCGGCGATCGTTCGCCGGTTCGCGGGTCGAACCAGGTCGGATTCAGCGATTCGAGTTCGCCCACGCGGAGCTTCGCCGTTCCGCCGACCGGCAGGTAGAGGACCGCCCGCGAGCCGTCGTTCGACTTCGCGGCGGCGACGAACTTCGCGAGGTCGTCTTTGCCGGGCTGTTCGGCGAGCAGATCCTGGGCAGGACGCAGCGTCGTCCACGGTCCCGATTCGAAGAATGCTCGCAGAATCGTCATCGAGGCGATGCCCTGCGATTCCAACCCCTCATGCCAGGGTTCGACGGTGCGAAGGTTGCCGTGGTTCTCGGCCGGGCCGGCCTGTTCGTTCCAGACCCAGATTTCGTTGTTGCCGTAAGTCACTCCCGCCGGCGGAGCGATCAGCAGCGACCACCAGGCCGCCCGGCGAACTTCGTGGTCGGTGAACTTTTTGCCGCTGCCGTAGGCGGGATGGCCTTCGTAGTTCGGTTCGATGTTCACGATCGGCAGCGTCGGCTCTTTCTTCCATTGCCGGGCCGGCGGGCCGGTCGTGAGCCACTTCAGCTCGCGTTCGCTTGCACCGTGACCGGACTGATAGCCGATGAAGTCGTACCACGGCTCGCCGACGAACTTCTCGACGACCCAGTTCTGCCCCGAGGGATGCAGCGTCGCGAGCCGGTGCATCGAGTCGATTGTCTCGTGCTGCGGAAAGACGGCCCGGCCGATCCGCTTCCAGCGTTCGACGTCTTTGTAGGGACCGTCGCCGCCGAGGAACCAGATGACGTCGTACGCTCCCCAGCGGGCTTTGAGATACTTTGCCAACCGGACGGCGTGTGCTTCCGAAAGTGCCTGTCCCGGATCGTCTTCGCGCAGCGCCCAGAGCATCACCGGCACCGCGACGAGGTTATGATCGTTAATCGCAGCGACCTTGGCATCGAGATCGCGCAGCACATCCGTATCGACCGTCAACCGATCGTTCTGCACGTCGAAGACCTTGAAGGGCAGCACCTCGCGACCGCCGCGCCACTGCGTCGCGACGAACTGAATCGCCGTGAAGCCCTGTTTCCGGCGGGCTTTGAGGTACGTGTTCCAATCGTCCGGCTTCGAGCGCAGCACGCCGTTCCAGGCGGTGTCGGCGAGCCAGAAAAAGGGATCGCCCTCGTCGCGAACGAAGTGCGTGCGATCTTCCGACAGTCGAACGGGGCCGTCCTGTCCGATGGGACTCAGCGTCCGCACGTTGACCGACTCGAACGTTCCCGTCGCTCCGTCAAGCCCCTTGTCGTGCTCGCAGGCGCTCTTCCAATGCCAGGTTCCCTGCTCGCCGGGGCTGAACCGCACCCGCCAAGTTCGGTCGCCGTCCCAGAACGCGGGAGTCGTCGTCGTCACTTCGGTCGGACTCGTGAACGCGACGACGCACTCGACGGCGAGCGGGTCGGGATGGTCGTTCGCTGCCGTCAGAGAGGTCTCGAAGACTCGCCACTTCGCGAAGTCGGCCGCCGAGGAGTGAGCGGCGACGAGCGCGACGATTGCAACGAACGCCGACGAACGGATGAGCATGACTGGCTCCGGGGACGAACGGCCGGTCGGAAGTGCCCGCCATTCTCCCGGCGACCGGCTGCGACCGCAACAGGCGCCGCAATGCCGGGCATCGCACTGCATTTACCGAGGCGGGCCTGTATTCTTGGACCGGCAATGCTTTGCCGACGCGACGACCTCGCATCGACGCTCCTCGACCAACGAAGCCATGACCGCTCCCGAATCGAAACGCTCCGTCACGAAACCGCTGTTGATCGGCTGCGGCATCGCGCTTGTGCTCCTGCTGTTGTGCGGCGGGTTGCTGGTCTATCTGGGAGGACGCGGGCTTCAAGTGTTCCAGGCCGGATTTGAACAAGCGAAGCAGGACGAAGAGTTCGCCCAGCAGTGGCAGGCGCCCGTCGACGACGCTTCGGACGCGGTGTTCGCTCCCCAGTCGGTGGCCGGTTACGAACTCGATTCGTCCGACGAAAACGCCCGGTTCCCGGCGCTCGGCATCGAACAGGAAGGCACGCACGCCGTTTACAAGCAGGACGGCGACACGATCGACGTCGCGGTCTATCGGATGACCGAAGCCGAAAAGTCGGCCGTGTTCGACGAAATCATCCGCCGCATCGACGATGACGGACGATTCCAGTCGCATTCGCATTTGCGGTTGTCGCGATCGCTGCGGTTCGACGTCCGCCCGCCCGACCTGCACGGCCTCTTATGGCATGCCGACGGCTGGCTTGTGTTCGTCCGCAGCCAGACCGTCGCCGACCTCGACCCGTTTCTGAAGGCGTACCTGGAAGCGGTCGAGACGAGTCCCGATGCGTCGGCCGAACCGACGCCACTCGCCGAATGAGGCGATTTGCCGAACCTTTTGCTTTGAGCGTCCTGGCAAAACCCCAAAGCGTGTCGAAACCGGTTGCGTCGTCGGTTCCCCTCTCCTCTGGGGAGAGGGGTCAGGGGTGAGGGGATG
>JBAQZJ010000517.1:0-3406 GCA_049790855.1 Planctomycetaceae bacterium
CCGCACCGTCTGTCGCCCCTGCCGGGGCTGGAGAATGGAGCGTCGATCGTCACCCACGGCTGACGCCGTGGGCTGTCGTCTGCCGCCCCTGCCGGGGCGAATCGACGTCTTCCGTCTCTGCCGCGTCAGACTCCGCTCTCGTCTTGTTCGCCGGCGATATCCCGCCCTCACCAGCCGAGCGACATGTTCGTTTCGATGGCCCGCTGGGCCTCGTGCAGGTCGGAGCCGGTGTCGAGCATGTAGAGGCGAATCGCGTGCAGCTTGTCGCCCCGCGCCCGAGACAGGCATTCGCGAGCGGTGTCGCAAGGCTCGGTCGTGCCTTCCAGGCCCAAGAGCGACTTCGAGATAACCCAGATGTCGCGCGGTCGACGTGTGATCCGGATCACGTCGTCGTCCGGGTAGTGACGTCGGGCCGCTTCGACCGCCTCCTCCTGCGAGTCGGCCCAACTGATCATGATGTGCGCGTTCGTCTCAATCTCATAAAGCGCCATCGGCCACTCCTCCCTCGAACGGATTACGGAACGGGCATGCGGGCCACGGCCGCTGCGGTCCCGCGACGCCGATTATAACGCGGGCGACGCCGTTTCCATCCCCAACGCGGAACTTGTTCCGAGAGCCGCGTCGCGCTTCTCCTCCGCGGCGCTTTTGCGAACGTAGAGCGGTTCCAGCGACCGGACGTCGGCGACATTACCGGCCCGAAACCGGAACTCGCCGAGTTCCGCGACGAGCGAGGCTCGCGGCGTTCGCAGATGGAGCGGGGCCGTTCTGCACGTCCACTCGTCGCCGAGAGTGACGCGTGCCAGCCCCGGCCCGGTCAGCAGGCGGGCCGATGCGGCGCATTTCGGCAGTTCGTCCGGCGTGACGAGCCGAATCTCGCCGCGTCGCTCGAAACGGCCGTCGTGACCGCGAACATAGTTGCCCAGCATCAGGCCGCGGCGCTGGGCATCGGCGATGACGCAGACCGATTCGGCGGCCGGCGTGTTCCCGGCGATCGCCGGAAAGGTTTCGACGGCGATCAGCGACGCGCCGGTCGCATAGGCGAACGTCTTCGCGAACGTCACGCCGACCCGCAACCCGGTGAAACTGCCCGGGCCGACGCTCACGGCGACGGCGTCGATCGCCGTCGGTTCCAGACCGTGCCGAGCGAGAAACGCCGCCGTTTCCGGAACCAGCGACTGCGCGTGACGCCGCCCCAGTTCCGGCAGAAACCGCTCTTCGACGCAACGGCCGTCCCGCCGCAGAGCGATCGAGCCAACCGGGCCGGACGTTTCGATGCCGAGCACGATCATGCCGGCCTCACTTGCGCACCGGCGATCGGCGATGCAGCACTCCGGTTGCTTGAAGCACCCGGGGTGCTTGAAACGGCGGGAGTGCTTTCGCGTGCGGTTTCTTCTCCGACAGCCGGCCCTGCGCCGTCCTGCATCTCCTGGAGGAATCGCGACGGGGTCGAGGGCCGGAGCTTGCCCCATTTCTTGCGGGCGGCGGCGCGGGTCAGTGTCAGGTGATCCTGCGCCCGCGTCACGCCGACGTAGGCAATGCGGCGTTCTTCTTCGATCATCGCCCGCGTGCCTTCGACGCTGCGGCGGTGCGGCAACAGCCCCTCTTCCATGCCGACCAGGTACACCCGCGGAAACTCCAGCCCTTTGGCGCTGTGCAGCGTCATCAGCCGGACGCCGTCTTTGGGAACGGCGTCTTCGGCCTCGAAACGGTCGTCGTTCCCGCCGAGCGTCGTCTCTTGCAGGAAACCCGACAGCGACGGTTCCGGCTCGCGTAAACAATACTCGCCAAGGGAATCGGTCAATTGATCGAGCATCGCCGACCGCGTCATCTGTTGGCCCGGTTCCTTGTAGTTCTTGCGGATTTCGTCTTCGTAATTCAGCTCGCCGATGAGAGCCGCCGCGATCGTCGACAGTTCTTTCGGACGCTCGTCGAACAGGCGACGGTACTTGTCGAGCAGTCGGCGGAGCGACTCCAGCCCTCCCGCCGCCCGGTCGGGCAGTCCCCCCTCCGTCCGCATCGTCTCTTCGACCGCCCAGAACGGGCAACGTTCGCGAACGCTGCGGGCGACGACCTTTTCGACCGTCGCCTGTCCCACGCCGCGTGCCGGGACGTTGACGATTCGCAGCAGCGCGAAGTCGTCGTGACGATTCACGATCGCGCGCAGATACGACAACAGGTCGCGAACCTCTTTGTAATCGAAGAACGACTGGCCGCCGACGAGCACGTACGGCAGCCGGCGTCGTCGCAGTTCCGACTCGAACACCCGCGGCTGCTCGTTGGTGCGATAGAGGATCGCGACCTCGCCCGGCTTCACGAACTTCTGCTTGACGAGGTAGTCGATCTCCAACACGATCTGCTCGGCCTCGGTCACTTCGTCCTGGAATTCAAGGAACCGGACGGCGTCGCTCGACCGCTTCGTCGTCCGCAGCGACTTGGGATGTCGCGTGCGGTTGTAGCACACGAGATTGTTCGCCAGCGCGAGGATGCGGTCGGTGCAGCGGTAGTTGTCCTCGAGCCGGACGACTTTCGCACCGGGAAAGTGCGACCCGAAACCGAGGATGTGCTCGACCTCGGCGCCCCGCCAGCCGTAGATCGACTGGTCGTCGTCGCCGACCACGCAGAGCCGCTTGTGCGGCTCGACGAGCGCTTCGACGATCAGAAACTGAACGCGGTTCGTGTCTTGATATTCGTCGACCTGCACGAAATCGAACCGCGACTGTTGCCGGGCAAGGACGTCGGGCCGGTCCTCGAACAAGCGATGGGTCAGCAGCAGCAGGTCGTCGAAATCGACGGCGGCCGAGGCGCGCAGGGCGTTCTGATAACGGCGGTAGGCCACGGCCGCGAGCACGTCCTTGTCGTCGTCGGAGAAGTCGCCGGCCCGGTCGGGCGCGACGCCGTTCATCTTCCAGCGGCTGATTCTCGAAAGCAGGTCGCCGGGCTTCATCGCCGCGTCGCCGAGCCGCACTTCCCGCAGGGCGGTGCGTGCGGCCGACTCCTGATCGGCGCGGTCGAAGATCGCGAAGCTCGGGGGGTAGCCGATCGCCTCGGCCTCCTGTCGAAGAATGCGGACGCACAGGCTGTGGAAGGTGCTGATCGAGGGACGCACCTTGAGCCGCCGGCCCAGCAGGTTGCCCGTGCGTTCGAGCATCTCGCGGGCGGCCTTGTTCGTGAAGGTAACCGACAGAATGCGATCGGCCGACGTTCCGCGGCGGATGATCTCCGCCATGCGATAGATGATGACCCGCGTCTTGCCGGTTCCGGCGCCGGCCAGAACCAGCAACGGCCCGTCGAGGTGCGTGACGGCGTCGCGTTGAGGAGCGTTGAGATCGGTGAGCGTCATGCTCGGCAGTTTCGTTATCAAGGTGACGATGGCGCTCGAAGTGTTCAGCCGCGACCAACGGGAGCG
>JBAQZJ010000518.1:0-2250 GCA_049790855.1 Planctomycetaceae bacterium
CCATTGAAAGGCGCCGGCGACGACGAGACCCAGGTGAATCCCGGCGACGGCGACAATGATCGAGCGACGTGTCACGGCAGGCGTCCCGATGGCAGGAATGTGAAAAGAGAAATGGAGAAGCCCGGCACTCCCGATTCGGCAGTACCGGGCTTCCGGCCCGTCACGCGGCAAGCCCGGCGGATCGCTCCGCCGGGCGAACCGTGATCACGAGTTGTGATGCCCATGCCCGTGGCCGCCGTGGCCGCCGTGACCGCCGTGACCGCCGTGGCCGAACCCGTGACCGCCGTGGCCGAACCCGTGGCCACCGTGGCCGAACCCGTGGCCGCCGTGGCCGAAACCGTGGCCACCGTGGCCACCGAAGCCGAACCCGTGGCCGCCGTGGCCGAAACCGTGGCCTTGATGGTGGCCGTGTCCGCCGTGTCCATGACCATGTCCCCAGCCGCCGGCGATCAGCAGGGAGTCGTCGGTCGGCGACAGATCGGAACTGTCGATCACCAGCGACTGGGCGTCGACTTGGTTCGAGGCGGTTTCGCTCGCCGCGGTCGAAGAGGTCGCCGACAGAAGTCCCCCGGCGATGGCGACCGCCGGCACGCTCAGCAACAGCACTTGACGAAGCATTTCCAACCCTCGGTCGGCAGGTGTTTTATGGAATCGGGCGTTGCAATCTGCCGCGTTCTGCGTCGCCCGTTTGTCCCTCACGCCATCAAGTTCGAGGCCGGCGAGCGGGCGTTACGGATGATGTTCAGAAAAACGACACCGCGCAGCAAAAAGCCCGGCTTCTTCAGAGAGAAGCCGGGCTTGCCGAGTCGCGATCGTTTAGTCGATCAAGGGCTGGCGGCCTCGACCGCAAGCCGCTGGAACTCCTTGCGCATCTCGGAGGCGTCGCTGTTCGGCAGGCCGGCGCGCTGGATCAGCAGGACGAAGACTTCACCTTGCTGCGGATCGATCCAGCCTTGCGTGCCGAAGGCTCCGCCGTGGCCGAACGTGCCCGCGGAAAGCATTTCCGTCACCCCCTGCGGTTCGCGGACAATGCACCAGCCGTATCCCCAGCCGTTGCCCGGCGTGAAGCCGGTCGTGATGTCGCCGGTCTGAATGCGAGTCATCGTTTCGACGGCTTCCTGCGACAGGATTCGCTTCTCATCAAGTTCGCCGCCGTTCAGGACCATCCGATAGAACCGGGCCAGGTCGGCGGCGGTCGAGAACAATCCACCCGACGGGTTCGGACCACGTTCACGACCTTCCGACGGGTCGTGAATCCAGTGATCGACCGGCTCCAGCTTCTCGCCGTCGTCACCGGCCTTGTAGAGCTGCGCGAGCCGTGACCGCTGCTCTTCCGAAGGCTTGAACGTTGTGTCCTTCATGCCGAGCGGCTGGAAGATTCGCTCGGCGAGGAACTCGTCGAACGGCTGTCCGGCGGCGACTTCGACGACGCGGCCGGCGACCGTCAAACCGGGACTGTACTGCCACTTCGTGCCCGGTTCGAAGTCGAGCGGTCGCGTCGCGATCTGCTTCGCCGTCTCTTCCAGCGAGCCTGCCAGCCGCTGGTCGCCGCCAAGCCCCGACGTATGCGTCATCACGTCGCGCAGCGTGATCTCGCGCTTCGGTTTCGCCCCGTCGCTCAGCTTCACGTCGGCGAACTCGGGGATGAATTTCGAGACGGGGTCGTCGAGCGCCAGTTTGCCTTCGTCGACGAGAATCATCACCGCCGTCGCCGCGATGGGCTTCGTCATCGACGCGATCGCGAAGATCGCATCGGGCTTCATCGGCCGGTCGGTCTCGATCTCCGCCTTTCCAACAGCCGTGTGATGGACGACGCCGTTGCGATCGGCGACGAGCGTCACGGCTCCCGCGATTCGGCCGTCGTCGACGAACGACTGCATTCGCTTCGCGATCTTTGCGAATCCGGCCGCGTCCTCGCCGCCTCGGTCGCCGGCCGGTGAATCGGCAAGGCTCATCTGAGACGCGGCAAGCACGAGCGACGACAGGAACCAATGAACGGCGACACGTCGGCGGAAATCGAACATGCGAACTACCCCTGGGGACGATCGGAGGACACCCGTCGCATCGCAGATTACCCGCGTGTGCCGTTCCGCGGTATCGTCTTCGTACACCGACCGTCGCGTCGCGAAAGCTAAACCGGCCGCGTCGTCGGTTCCCCTCTCCTCTGGGGAGAAGGGTTAGGAGTGAGGGGATGTTCTGCGACTTCACCTGTGTTTTTCAATCTTTCGACGTGCTAAAACGTCATTGAAC
>JBAQZJ010000519.1:0-22625 GCA_049790855.1 Planctomycetaceae bacterium
CGCGGCTCTGAATTCCGAATCACAGAAGCAGCGCGTCGGCCGGGAACACCGGGCCTTCGACGCAGCTGCGGAGGTAGTCCCAGCCGTCGGGCGTCTTAACTTTCACGACGCAACTGAAGCAGGCGCCGAAGCCGCACGCCATCGGCGATTCGAGCGACAACAGACACCGCACGCCGGCCGCCGCACATCGGTCGGCGACGGCGTGCATCATCGGCTCGGGTCCGCAGCAATAGACGACGGCCGGCGGCTCGGCGGCGAGTTCTTCGTCGAGCAGATCGGTGACGTAGCCGTGATGCCCGGCCGTGCCGTCGTCGGTCGAGATTCGCACCGAAAGTCCGTCGTGCCGGAATTCGTCCAACCCGGCGAGAAAGGCTTCGCTGCGCGCCCCGTAGAGCAGCGTCAGGCCTGTGGGCGGACCGTCGATCACCCGCTGGGGACGACCGTAACGCTTCAAGCCGAGCGCTTCGCGGCTGACGGCCAGAAACGGCGTCTGGCCGATCCCGCCGGCGACCATCAGAAGCCGGCCGGCCGGCGGCGTCGGGAATCCGTTTCCCAGCGGTCCCCACACTCGGACAACATCGCCAGGACGCCAACTCGTCATCTGTCGCGTCATCTTGCCGACGACGAGGTAACCGAAATCGACTCCCGCGGGCAGGCCGTTCGGTTCATAAGTGTCGAACAAAGCGAACGGCCGGCCGAGCAGCGGATCGCTGCCGCCGGCGGGCCGCACCATGAAGAACTGCCCCGGGGTGATGCGGCGGGCCAGTTCGGGGCAGCGCAATCTCAGCCGATAGGTGTCGCGGGCGAGGCCGACCTGCTCGACGACGGTCGCCTCGCGCTCGACGGCATCTTGTCGCATTCCGGCAGGCGTAGGAGACGGCGTCGTCATGCTCGACATCGAAGGTTGCGCGAATCGGTCCCTCTCACCAAGGAAAGGGAGATTGTCGGGACAGTCCTACTTTTTTCGCGGCTTTCGCGGCTTGGAGGCTTCGCGAGTCTCGGCCGGCTTGCGAACCGTCTTCGCTTCGCCACCGGACAAGTCGAGGATCCGCCGGCCGGCCGGCTGTGCGGCGGAGGGCTTGCGTGCCTTGGACGGCGTGCGCGTTGTCGGCTTCGCCGCTCGTGGGCGCGGCTCCTGCTTGGCGCCGGCGCGAATGAAACCGTGCAACGCTTTGACTTCTTCCGACCGCAGCGGGCGGAACCGCCCGACCGGCAGGTCGCCGAGCTTGAGCGGACCGAACGCGACGCGTTGCAGCCAGATCACCTTATGACCGACGCGGGCGAACAACCGGCGAATTTCGCGGTTGTGCCCCTGCGTCAATTCCACCTCGAGAAAGGCGCTGCGACCGTGTGTCTTGAGCCGCTTGGCTCGCTTCAACCCGAATCGCCCCTCGGTGAAATAGACGCCCTTTCGCAACTCAGCCAGCGCCTCGCCCGACGGGACGCCGGCGACCTGCACGCGGTAGACGCGCGGCACTTCGTACCGCGGATGAGCGAGCCGCTCAGCCAGATCGCCGTCGTTGGTGACGAGCAGCAGCCCCTCGCTCGACTCGTCGAGCCGGCCGACGGTGAACAGTCGCGCGTCGTGCGTCGGAACCAGGTCGACCGCCTTGTTGCGTCCCGATCGGTCGTAATTCGTGCAGATGTAACCGGCGGGCTTGTTGAGCAGGTAGTACCGCTTCTTCTGCGCGCGCAGCCGCTCGCCGTCGAGGCGGACGTCCTGCGACTCCGGGTCGACCTTGCGGCCGAGGTCGGTCACGACCTCGTCATCGACCGTCACCCGGCCGGCAACGACGTACTCCTCGCACTTGCGACGCGAATCGACGCCCGCTGATGCGAGAAGTTTCTGAAGGCGGACACCGGTTTCGCAGGTGTCGTCGGGCGCGGAGGTTCTGGCCATGGAGTGCCATTCTCCCAGACCAGACGAAACCGGCAACCGTGTCGCATCACGATTTCCGTTCGGTGGTGTCGAACCTGCCCGGTTCCAGACGCTGCGACGTCACGGACTCCGTTCCGGCGGCGGCTGCGGTCGGGCCAGGGACTCGAAGTATTCGCGGACGAGCGCGTCGTACTCGGGTAGGTAGCGATCGGGGCCGACGTTCAACAGTTGATCGCGCATCCGTTCCGGCAGATGTCCCCACACGTCGCGGACAAGACCCGATCGGAAGTCGCGGATCGAATTTTCCGGCGTACTCTCTTCGCGGACCCGCTCGGAAGATTCCTCGGCATTCTCCTCGCGATTTCGCTCCGGCGGGCCGTTCGAAACTCCCGCGGCGCCGGCCGGCGTCGGGTCGCCGTTCCGTCCAGTCGGCATTGGCTGCGACGGCGTCGCGCCGGTGGGTTGCGGACGGGGCGATCCCGACGCTTCCTGACCGGACTCGTCTCCAGACGCCGATTCCGACTGCTGTTGTGCCTCTTCAATCAACCGGCTGAGTTCGGCGATGACATCCGACTGAGCGGTGCGCGTCGACTCACCGGTGTCGCCGTCGGCGAGATTTTCCTCGGCATTCTTGAGGCCGGTCAGCAGACGTTCGGCCGCATCCGGATCCAAGGAAGCGGCAGCCTTCTCGGAGACGGGTTCCGGCTGTGCGGCAGGCTTCATCGGGTCGTCGTCTGCGTTGCCGGTCGGGGAATCGTCGTCCGGCATATTTGATTCGTCCTCTCCCAGCAGGCTGCGCAGCAGTGCCTCGTCGGTCGTTGCCGGGGGCGCGTCGGTCGCCGGTTCTTCGGCCGGGAGGACGCCGTCGGCGGCGAACAGGATGATCAGCAACGCAATTCGGCGTATCAGAAACGACGGAATCATTCGGTCACCTCGTCCGACGGCGGCGATGACAAGCTGAGCAGGTTTCGCACGAGTGCGGTGAGCGACGCCTGTTCCTCGCCGAGACGTTCCAATTCCTCTCGATACGTTTCGGACGTCCTGCCGTCCGCGCTCGTTTCGTCCAGTTTCGTCGTTCGGCGCAGTAGCTCTTCTTGCAGCGTCTTGACGAGTTGAAGCTGGACGGTCATGGGAATCACCTCGCCCGGCGGTCCGCTCGCCGACTCTGCGCCTGGTTCGCCGGTCGACGAATCGGAGGCGGCGTTCGACGTCGCCTGAAGCGCTGCGACGATCTGTTCAAGCCGACTTTTCGCCGCCTCGCCGTGCCGTTGCGAGTTCTCGTCCGTTTCTTTGCGATGCAGCGCCGCTTCCAGCAGCCGCATGCGTTCGGCCGCCGATCGCAGTGTGAACGAGACCGCCTGTGCGGCCTTCAATTCGTCGGCCAACGAATCCGTGGTCGACGCAACGGCGGCCTGGGCTTCGGCCGTCTTCCTCAAAGTGAGCAGCTGGGACCGCGACCGGCGTTCTTGTGCCGCCCGCATCCGTTCGAGCCGGCCGATTTCTCGATTGATCGCCTCTTGGCGCTCGACAAGCGCCTCGAGCATGTCTCGCGACGATTCGACAAGTTCCTGGGCGAGCTGTTCGCCGAGGCGCTCCGCCTCGCGTGCGGCCTCTTGCTTCGCCCGTTCCAGTTCGGCCAGCGCCTGTTCGAGCGATCGTTCGGCGGCCGCGTCGTCGTGACGCATTAGCCGTTCGAGACCGTCCGACATTCGCCTGGCGGCTTCGCCGGTCGCCTTCGCCGCGTCATTTCCACCGGCCGCGCGAAGCTGTCGGCCCGCCTCCGAGACCGCCTCTCGCAGCGCCGCCTGCTCGCGAGTCAGCCGTTCTCGTTCTTCATCGGAAAGCCCGTCCGGTGTCTTGCGGGCCTTCTGGAGCGTTTCCAGCAGTTCCTGCTGGGCATTGGACAACTCGTCGATCTTGTTCGCGGCGGCTTCCAGGGAAGCGGCGTTCTGCCCGCCGTCGTTCGGCTGTGAGAGTGACTTCTGAAGTTCGCGCAGCCGGTCGACGAGATCCTGCTGCATCCGTCCCGCCTCGCCAAGATCGTTCGCCCGGATCGACTCGCCGGCTGCGCGAGCCATCGCCGGCAGCCCCGCTTCCTTGAGAGTGTCGGCGACGTCTTTCAATTGCGGGTCGCCCGGCGCCGACGCCGCGGCATCCGCGTCGTCGCTGTCGGACGGCTTGCCCTCGGCGATCTGTTCGACGGTCTTCTCGAAACGGGACAGTCGATCGGCAAGCCCGTGCTGGCGGAGCCCGAGCCGTTGCAGCGTCGTCTGCTGCTGTTCGGTCAATTGTCCCGCGGACGTGCCGAGCGTCTCGGACGCCGTCCGCGCGGTCTCGTCGGTCAGTTCTCGTTGCATGCCGAGCAGGTCGCTCATTTCGCTGTCGAGATCGCGCCGGTCGCGCCAGGCGCCCAGATCCTGCAAGAGCGAATCCAGTCCGCCGAGGATCGTGTCCAGGTTCGTGCGTGCGCCGGCCAGCGAAGCGGCCCCTTCGTCGTCGGCGGCCTTGCGGGCGGCCGTCAGATCGCGGTCGGCGGCCGGCAGTGCGTCGTCGCGAAGCACGGCCAGCTCCTGCGCGATGCGTTCGAGACGTTCGGACAACTCCGCGTCTTCGACGCGGTTCACCGCCAGTTCCGACCGCGCCCGTGCCGCCTGCCGTTGAAACCCCTGTTGCGGGTCGGTCAGTTTTGCGGCGATCTGTCGTTGTTCCAGTTCCAGATGCGCCAGTCGGTCCCGATCCGCAGGTCGCAACTCGCCCGTGCCTTCCCATTGGGTGAGCAACGAATCGACCGCATTGCGAAGGCGGGTTTCGTCGCGACGGGCCTGCGCGAGGTCGTCGAGTAGCCCCGATTGCAGGTCGAGAATCTCTTCCCGCTTTTCCGCTGCCGAAACGATCGTCACGGTGCGCGGCGCGCTCATGCCGACATGCGGCGGTCCCAAGTTGAACGCATCGGTCGCTTCGGCGTGAAAGACGAGTCGTTCGCCCGACGTCAGACGCAGCGGTTCGAGCGACCAGATCAGCGGGAAACTTCCCTCGGCGGGACGATCCGGTCCGTCGAACAGCGGAATCGTCATGCCGTCGCTGCCGGGATCGGCCGAATCGCCGGACGGAAAGCCGCCGCGGGCGAATCGCAGCCGGGCCGCCAGCAATCCATGATCGTCCGACGCTTCGACGACGATCGGCAGATCGGCGACCGCGGTCGCCGTCAGGTCGTCGGGCGGTTCGGCGATCGTCACTTCAGGGACGGCATCGGCGGTGATGCGGAGTTCGTACCGCGGCGCCTGCGGGTTCTCGAAACCGCCTCGATCCTGCAGACGGAACCAGTAAGAGGAGTACCCCGGCTCGGTGAGCGTGAACGTCGCCGCAACGTCGCGACCGTCGTCGGACAAGGCGACTCTTGGGCCGGGTTTGTCGCCGACCCTCAGTTCCGCCGCCGCCAGCGGCTTGTTCGACCGCGCCTTGACGGTGATCGACGAGCCGACCACGCCGTTGACGCTGCCGACGCCTTCGGGCGCCGGGGCCGCCTTCATGCCGAGATAGTCGGGCGGCGTCACAGACACCTGGAGCCGATCGAACACGGGCGGCGGCACGACCTCGGCCGTGAGGAACGGCATGTCGCGATGGTCGCCGCCGACGACGCGAAACCGCAGCGGTCCTTCATCCGCCAGCAGGACGCCGCTGCCCACGGTCCGGAGCGTGCCTTCGCCGCTTGTCTCCTCGACGACCGGCACCGGCTCGGAGCGGCGCGCACCGTCGGGAGACACGAGTTGCAACGCCAGATCGTCGGGAACGTCCCCGTGGGCGTTGCGAACGGTGAACCGCAGCGTCTGCCCGCGTCCGATCTGAATTCGACTTCCCAGCGGCTCGCCGGTTTCGGCCAGCAGGTGAAGATCGACGTTTCGCGGCCATTCGATCGCCGCGAACGGAAGTGCGAGTCGGGAAATCGCCGTTCCCGTCGCCGATGGCGACAGCGCTGCGATCAGGAGCGCGACGACGATCGTCCCCGCAGCCAGCAGTACGGGCCGCGTCACGCGGGACCGATCGACGAGGTCGGGCAGCGCGCGATCGGCGAATTGCCGGGAGATCTCCGTCACCACCTCGCGCTGCAATTCCGGCGAGCCAGCGGTCGGCGTAACGTTCTGGAACGCAGCGGCGGCCGAGAGGCGTCCGCCCCACGAAGCATCGCGGCGTTCGACACGCCGAGCCAGCTCGACGTCGGACGGTCGCGATCGCAACGGCGGAATCAGAATTACGGCGACGGTCCAGACGATCGGAACGACTGCCGCTGCGGTCAGCAGCAATCGCCACAATGTCGAACCGGACCGTGTGAGGGCGTCAACCGACCCCGCGAGCGTCGCTGCCGCGACCGCGACGATGACGACGAGCGCGGCACCGCGGATCACCCCCGCCCAGCGGAGGCGCTGCCGCAATTCGTCGAATCGATCGGAAAGAGACGGAAGCACGGGCGCCGGAACCTCGCTTCACGCGAAATCATTCTCAGGGACGCATCCGAGCGCACTTCACTCCGTAGGAAGCCCTATTGCCGCGAACAGGCGCAAAGCGACGCAAAAATGCGTCGTTCGTTGGACGCTTCGACGTTCGGCACGATGTTCTCGTCCTTTTTGTGTTCCTTGTGCCTCTTTGCGGCAAGACTTCTGCCACAAACTTCCAGCGCCGGACACGACCGGTTTGTACGACCTCGGCCGCGCTGCCTGCCATTCTACGCCAACCGGCACCGCTTACGCACCAGCCATTCGAGGGTCAGCACTCCGGCGAGCGCCAGCAGCAATTCCGGTCGGTTCCACAGCGGCTTCGGCAGTGCCGCTTCGAGTCGCACGGGACGCCCGGCCGGCAGCCGCGAAGGAAGCCGTCCGGCATCCTCCAAGTCGAAATAGCGTCCGCCCGACATTTCGGCCGCTCGTCGCAAGTCGGCCAAATCGGCGCCGCGACGCGCGAGTTCCCGCTGGGGGGCGTCGATGCGAAAGTCGGTCGCGGGCGGAGCGCCGTCGAATGCCGGCTGCTGAACCCAGGCGTGGTAACTGCCTTCGGGAAGATTGTTCAATCGACCCTCGAACAGGTTCGAAGCCGGCGCGACCCGTGGAAGGTCGACCGTTTGCCGGCCTCCCGATCGATCTTCGACGAGCACCGTCACCTCGCCCGCGGCGGACGGCGTCAACTGCTCGTCATGGAACCGGACGCGCAACGTCACCGGCTCGCCTTGGGAATAACTGCGGCGATCGGAGGTCAATTCGGCTCCACGGTCTCGGCTGAGCAGTGCCGCACGACTGAGATACCGGATCGCCTGAATCCAGTATCGGCCGAAGTGCTGATCTCCGGTGCGAAAACGCCAGCGCCACGTTTCGTCGGTCAGATGCAGCAGCACTTTACCCGCACCGAACCGTTGCAGCGCAATGACCGGACGGATGCGTCCGTTCGCATCCGACGTCTCGGCAAGCGTGACGCCGCCCGGACGCAACGCCGGTGCGTCAGCCCGCCAGTAGAGTCCCGGTAGAGAATTCCAAATCGCGCGGTTCTCTTCGTCTCGATCGGCGAGCCGGAACATCGGGCCGCTTTGTCGCCCCTCGATCGTGACTTGCAGCCGAAACGGTTCGGTCAAAACCGCCTCTTCCGACGGCACGGTCACGCGGGCCGGTTCGACGGGCAGCAGCGGTTCGAGCGGTGTGCCCGCGTAGCGGGCCGGAAAGTATTCCGTCCCGGCGATGCCGATCAGCCCGCCGCCCTTAACCCGCACGAACTCGTCGAGCGCCGAGAGGACTTCGGCGCCCAGCAGGCCGGGATCGAGGTCACCGAAGATGATGACGTCGTACGCCAGGATGTCTTCTTTCCGCAGGGGAAACCGCTCCAGCGCAGTGCGATCTTCTTCCGAGAACCCCAGGTCGGCCTCTTGCAGGACGGTGTCGACATCGATCGTCGGCTCGCGTTCGAGCAGCGATTTCAGGAAGCGGAACTCGTACCGCGGTGCGTGGTCGGCCAGCAGCACGCGGACGCTCTGCTTGCGGACGCTGACGTGACGCGTCGCTGCATTGTTCTGTCGATTCGCCTCGGGCCTGTCGGCGCGAAGCGTGACCGTGACGTCCAATTCGCCCTCGATTTTCGGCGTGAACGACAACTCCGCCGACGACGAACGTCCATCGGGGCCGGCCTCGACCGTCGTCTCGGTCAGCACGGATCTGGTGGCCCGATCGGTGACGACGATGCGGACCGGCTTGCCGCGCAGGCCGAAGACGCGAAAACGTGCCGCGATGCGCACCGGGTCGCCCAGAAAAGCCACTTCGTCGGCGATCACGTCATACAATTCGAGATCGCGGGCAGGGCCGTCGCTGCCGACGCCGACCGGATACAGCGGAACGCGCCGCCGGGCGGCGAACGTCGCTACGGCCGAAAGAGCATCGGCCTCCCCCGTCGTCGAGACGCCGTCCGTGAACACGACGATCGCGCCTGGCGATGCGCCGCGCAGATCATCGAGCACCTGACGAACGGCCGCCGCCGGTCGCGTCGCCTTGCCGTCCGGCGTCAGGCCGTTCACGCGATCGAGCAATGCCGATCGGCCGGTTTCGTCGCTGGACGGGCTGAGCACGGTCGCGGCGTCGGCAAACCGGTACACGCGAACGCGAAATCGTCGCGTCAGACTTTGAAGAAACCGTGCATCGTCACGCCTGAGCGTTTCACGAACGAGATCGAGCCGCGTCGGCGGCGTTCGGGAATTGCGACGTGCCTTGCCCTCGGGAAGCCCCATGCTCGCCGAATCGTCAATCAGGACCGCGACCACGGGCAAGCCGGTCCGATCGACGGCGAGCGTCGCTTGCGAGAGCATCGTCGCGACAAGACCGAGCGCCGTCAGTCGCAGTCCGGCGAGTAACAGACGCCGAGATCGCGGCAATCGATGCGCTTCGCGAAAGTAGCAGTAGACGACGGCTGCGACGAGCAGGCCGGCGAGAGCGATGATCAGCCATTCCGGCCATCCCTCTGGGCCGACGGGACGCGACTCCACACGCCACGCCGTCCCCTGACCGGGATCGGCCGGCGGAATGCCGAGGTACGCTTCGAGGTATCGCTTGGCCGACTGCATCACGCCGCTCCCACGGCCGGAGCACGGACGAAGGCCGCTCTCACCATCATTCGCTCCCGGTCGGAAACGGCAACCGTCGCAGGCGCCGCATTGCTTGCCAGCGATCAGAGCCGCGACCGTTAGGGAGCGATCTTCGGCGTAGTGTCGCTTTAAAACGCTCCCTGACGGTCGCGGCTCTGAGAGAAGCTCACTCGACGATCGTGCGGACGGGGGTTCCCAGATCCGGCGGAACGGCTTCCGGCTGCTCCGTCGCTCGGTCGCGAATCTTCCCCAGCACGGGAACGATCGCGACGAGGCCCGCCAGCGTGACGAGTGCGGCCACACCATACGCCGTCGGAATGGATCGTTGGAACAGCCAGATGCCCGCCAACGGACCGACGATGCGGGCGAGTGCGGCGGCGCTCTGGCCGAACCCCAGCACCGTCCCCTGTTGGCTGCCGGGGGTCGTCAGCGATAAGAGCGATTGAAGCGACGGCGTGACGAAAGAGACGCCGATGATGCACGACGTCAGCGCGGCACACAGCATCCACGGGTCGCTTGCACGCATCGTACCGACGGCACCCAGTCCGGCCAGCCCGATCGCCAGAAAGAGCAGTCCGACCGGGACCATCCGAAGTTCCTTCAACTGAGGGGCCAGTCGCCGCACGAGGACTCCTTGTGCGATCGTCAGCGTGATGCCCACGAAGGCGAACAGGTAGAAGTTCTCGCGGGCGGAATAGCCGAGCCGATCGCTGAACAACGTCAGTGTGCTTTCAAACATCGCGAAGGCGGTGGTCGTCAGGAAGATCAGGCCGACGAGCGACATCCGCACGCCGTCGCGCAGCAGGTGCCGGCGTCCGGCCGGGCGTGCGCTAGCCGTCGCCGCGTGACGTTCCGGCTCCCGCAGCACGGCGAATGCCGCGAGAAACGCGGTCGCGCTCAGTCCGGCGGCGAGATAGCCGGGGTAGGGAGAAGGCGGCGCGGCCGGGTCGTCGCTGACGAACGCGGCGCCGATCATCGGGCCGAACGTGAACCCCATGCCGAACGCCGCTCCGATGAGCGCCATGCCTTTCGCCCGTTCGGCGGGGCCGGTGACGTCGGCGATGTAGGCTTGTGCGGTCGGTATCGTCGCGCCGGCGATGCCGGCGCCGATCCGCGAGACGAACAGCAATGCGAGAGGCGTCAGCCCAAGCAGCGTCGCGTTTCGTTCCATGCCCGAGGCGAAACCGAACAGCGAATAAAACACCGCCGAGCCGGCCAGGCCGATCAGCAGCACCGGCCGGCGGCCGATCCGATCCGACAACCGTCCCCAGACCGGCGCGAAGAAGAACTGCATCGCCGAGAACACCGCCACCAACGGCCCGAGCCACGCCCGCGCATCGAAGTATTCGCCGTAACGGGCCAGCAGCGGCAGCGCGATGCCGAACCCCAGCAGGTCGATGAACACGACCGCAAAGATCGCGGCAAGACTTGCGGATCGAGATCGGGTCATGCAGGCGAGCGGGGGGCGTCAGCCCCCCGAGTCAGGTGACAAGACAAACGAAGCCCACGGGCCGCGGCCCGTGGGCTTGAGGGATCACATCAAACACGCGGATCACGCCGTCCGAAACAACCGACCGGGGTCGAGGGCGTCGAGCGACGCGACCATTTTCTTGACGTCCTCTTCCGGCGTCGCCTTGCTGTTCGGGTCGAACCATTCGGGCTGGAACGGAATGCGGACCTGGTGCTTCATGGCGAGGTTCGCCGTCAGGGCCATGACGGCGTCGGCCATCGCGACGACGCCGTTACAGCGCAGGCCGCCGTCCTCGCGAAGAATCTCCTTGCCGTCCGGGTAGTAGTTGCCCTCGCGGTCGCGAATCAGGTGGCAGAGATGCTCCATCTCCTCGGTGTAGCCGCGACTGATTTTCTCGGCGGTGCCGGGGGCGGCGACGACACGGGCACCACCCGTCTCGTACGCGTCGAGCGCCGGTCCGGCCTCCTCGCCCGAGCTGACGACCTGCAACCGCTGGTCGGGACCGCCCGCCGACCAAGGCGAGTCCTCTTTATAGAGCAGCGCTTCTTGCTCTTCCTTCATGATGAGCGTGCCCCGGCTGCCGTAGACCAGCTCGCCGTACGGTTCGAAGCGGTTCGTGCTGATCGACGAGTAGGTGACGACGCAGACGTCGTCCTTGTCCTGCTCGTAAACTTCGCCGGGGAACTCGAACGTGACGAAGATCTGATCCCAGATTTCCCGGTCGTCGGTCCACTTGTCTTTGGGGCCGACGCCCTTGATACCGTAGAAGTTCTTGCCGCCGTAGCCCTGGACGGCGACGGGGTGGACGTGGCCGAGAAAGATGCTGGCCGCGTCCATCTGGTGGCTGCCAAGCTCGACCATCAATCCGCCGCCGGTCTCGTTATAGAGCCGCCAGTTGATGAGCTGGTCGATGTTTTCGTAGCCGTACTTTTTGACCGTCTTGGTGAGCGCGGCCTGGTCTTCTTTCGGAATCTTTTTGAGCCACTGATCGCGGCCGGGGAAGCTGTTGTTGCGGTGCCATTGGGCGCGAATGTGCTTGATCTCGCCCAGCAGCCCTTCTTCGACGAGATGGTTCGCGTTCTCATAGAGAGCGCTGTAATGGCGCTGGTGGCCGACCGCGAGCAACCGGTCGTTCTTGCGGGCGGCGGCGATCATCGCTTTGCATTCGGCGATGTTCTTCGCCATCAGCTTTTCGCACAGCACGTGCTTGCCGGCGTTGAGCGCCTCGATCGTCAGCGGTGCGTGCTGGTTGAGCGGGACCGCGATGACGACCGCCTCGACGTTGGGGTCGGCGAGCAATTCCTTGTGGTCGTTATAGACCTTGACCTTGCTGGCCGCTTCGGGACCGAGCTTGTTGATCAGCCCGACCCGGTGCTCGTTGCCGTCGCCGTGCATCACCCGCTGACGATTCGTCGGACGGATGTCGGCGACCGCGACGACCTCCATATACTCCGGCGGATGCTGGGTGATGAGGATGTTGCCTTCGTCGCCGGTGCCGATGAAGCCGAATCGCACCGGCTTGCCCTTCAGCTTCTCGTAGCCGAAGTAGGCGGCGCCGATGCCGGTGCCTGCGGCGGCCATTCCGGCGAGAAAATCGCGCCGCGAATAACCGACCGCCGAGTTGTAATTGTCTTTGCCGACTTCGATTTGCTCAGGAGTCAGGTCCATCGCCGTGCCTCCGCAGGAGTTCGCCCGCTGTAGGGGCGGAACGTGAAAGGATCTCGTGAATGGTTCGAGTCGTCGGTCATTTGGCCGCCGTTGCGACGGCGGGTCTTTCTGAAGCAGTCGTCACCTCGCCGCGGTCTGACCAGCGACCGCGGAGGGTCTGCCAGCCGCGATAAATCAGTCGGTCGACGCCGAACCACTGCCCGGTCGGCAGCGCCGCCAAGGCCAGCAAGGCCACGATCTCGATGAAGTTCTTGTTGACGATGTAGGCGTGCTCCGGCCCCGGATCGACCGGCACGCCGGGCCACGGCGGCCAGACGAGATAGAAGCTGAGCACCATGCCCGCCCCCATCACCGCAGCGGCCCGCGTTCCGAACCCGGCGAGCAACATCAGGCCGAGGATGATGAGTGCTGCGATCGTCAAACTGTCGATGAACCGCTGGGTCGTCTGCGGTTCGGGCACAGGACCGCGATCGATCTGCTCGAGGGTCAACAGCTTGCGGGCATCGGCCTGCAATGCCGCATCGAGCGACTTGACCGGCCCGGTCAGTTCCGTGCGAAGTTCCTGGATCGCCTGCCATTCCCGGCCGAGGTGTTCTCGCTGAAAAGCGACGTCGGCACGTTCCAGTCGCGTCTGGTAATCTTTCAGCAGGCTGCGGTAGTAGTCGTCGATTCGCTCCGGCGCTTTCTCGCCGAGCGTGCCCTTGAAGTTGGCGAAGACGTGCCGGACTCGGTCGGGATCGCCCGGCCCCAGCGCCAGCCGCAGTTTCTGCTTGTAGCTGAATCGCTCGGACAGCTCGGCCAGTCGGATGACGGCGTCCCGAAAAGCGGTGATTTGCGCGACCTCGGTCCGGTTCGCGTCCGTCACCTCGGCCGGCTCCACCGCCAGCTTCAGCAACTCTTCCTTCTCCTTCGGCATCAAGGGCGAATCGCCCTTCAGAATCAGCCGCTTCGACTTCGCGTCGAAACTCAGAATATCTTGCAGGCCTTCGGGGATCACGATGCCTTTCGGCAGAGCCGCCAGTTCGGCCCGAAACTCTTCCGGGCCGTTGATCAGTTTGTCCAGCTCGGCTTGCTGCCTCTCGCTGAGGCCGTAGTGACCGGCGAACCGCTCTGCCCAGGCGTCCCAGCGTGCGGCGACGGCCTTCTCGTCGAGCCAGCCGAGTTCGTCGGGATCGTCGGTCAGATTCTCGCGAAAGAGATCACGGAACGGCCCTTGGGCGTTCTTCAGAAAGCCCGCGGCGGTCCAAGGCTGCTTCGTGTCGAGCGTATCGAGCTTCCACAGCCCCTCGTAGAGGAACTGCCATCCGATGCTCAGCCGAAGCGCCACAAGCAGGACGCAGGCGGCAACGGGAAGATAACGAAATCTGTTGAAGGCGGCTCGACGCGACTCGGCCATAGACGCTCCTCGCACATCGCAAACGGGAACCCCGCCGCGGACGCCCTCACCGGGCGACATTCACCTGATCGGGATCGAGAAACAGGGTGTCTTCCGGGATGCCGACGGCGACCGGTTCGAGTCGGCCGCCGCGACCGGGAGGCGGGATCAGCAAGGCTCCAATCAATGGTTGATTATCACAGATCGCACGGGCTTTTTCGACCCCCAGCACGAAAAACGCCGTCGAGAGCGCGTCGGCCATCGCCGCCGTCGGCGCCAGCACCGTCGCCGACAGCAGTTCGCCCGCCGGCCGGGCCGTCCGCGGGTCGAGAATGTGCCCGTATCGCTTTCCCTCATGCCGATAGAACTGAATGTTCGAACCGCTCGTTCCCAGCGCGCGATCGACGAGCCGGATCGTGCCGAGTCGCCGGCTTGTGAATAGAGGATTCCCGATTCCCACCGGCCAACCGCGTGATCCATTGTGGTCGCCGCGGGCGAGTATGCTGCTGTGACCGCCGTAAAGGCAGAAGGACATGACGCCCCGGCGAGCGGCAGGCATCATCCTGCCGGTGTGACCAACGGTTTCCCGATCGTCCTCTTCCCGATCGTCCTCCTTCAGGGGTGTCGCGTCAGACTCGCTCGTACCCACCGGCAGGCTGACGCCTGCCGCTCGCCGCACACCTGCGAGCAGCTCCGCGCACCGGTCGAGCGCGTAACCCTTGCCGATCGCGCCGAAGTTGAAACCGACGCCGGGACGATCGAACGCGACGATTCCTTCGGTCGCATCGAGTCGCACGTGCGACAGGCCCGATCGTTCGAGCGCCTCGGCGATCTCGGCGTCGCCGGGCAAACGATCCTCGATCCGGCAGCGATGCCAGAGGGCGATCTGCGCTTGCGTCGCCGCGTCGAAGGCTCCGCCGGTCATTCGCGTGAGTGCTTCGCACTGCTGCAACAATTCGAACAGGTTCTCCGCGACGGTTTGCGGAGCGTCGGCGGCCGTCGCATTGAGCCGCGAGACCTCGCTGCTGTCGCGATAGACCGTCAACTGTTGTTCGACGATGCTGACGAGGTCGAGCGCCTCCGAGGCGCGCAGAGTCTGACCGGTGACCCCTGGATTCAAGAGCACCCCAAATTCCGTCGCCATCGCCCGCACCGCAAGCCGGGCGGTGGCCCCGGCACGCGGCGGTCCATCGTCGGCCCCGGCTTCATCGAGAGCGGCCGCCGCTAGCGCCTCCTGTGCCGCCTCGGCTCGTTCGCGCAGCGCGCGGCCGGAGAGTAGATCACGACGACTTGGAGCGGGAGTGGTCATACAGGAAATCGCAAGCCGTTCCGCTGCGTGCGTCGGCATCGCCTCGATGGCCCGTCGCACTTGCCATTCTATCGCACCAGTCGCGCCGCCAGAACCGCGGGAACCCCGCGTGTCGTGCTCCGTCAGGGGTGCCCGCGGTCGGCAGGATCGGCTATGATCGGGAGCATCCCTTTCGCATTTCCGTCCTGCCGGCGGTGATCCGCTGGACATTCTGCCCGTGTTTCGCGACCAGATCACCGAAACGGCGCCGGCCGGAAAACTCGCCGGCCGACGAACGGCCGTCGCTTCGCCGACGCCCGGCCCGGCCGACAAATTGGATGCCTTGCGGTCGGCGCTCGGTCGAGTCATCCGAGGTAAAGACGACCGCATCGACGTGTTGGCCGTGTCGTTGCTTGCGGGCGGCAGCGTGCTGATGGAGGACGTTCCCGGCGTCGGCAAAACGACGCTCGCCAAAGCGGTCGCCACGGTTGTCGACCTTACGTTCCACCGCGTGCAGTTCACGCCCGACCTGCTGCCGACCGACATCCTCGGCTCGTCGATCTACAGCCCGTCGGACGGGTCGTTCCGGTTCCGGCCTGGCCCGATCTTCTGCAACGTGCTGCTGGCGGATGAAATCAACCGCGCCAGTCCGCGGACGCAGTCGGCGCTGCTCGAAGCGATGAGCGAAGGGCAGGCGACGATCGAAGGCGTGCGGCACCCGTTGCCCTCGCCGTTCTTCGTGCTGGCGACGCAGAACCCCGTCGACTACCACGGCACCTATCCGCTGCCCGAGGCTCAGCTCGACCGGTTTCTGATCTATCTCAATCTCGGCTATCCCGATCCGGAAACCGAGCTTTCGATTCTGTACGATCAGGTCGATCATCATCCGCTCGATGACCTTCGCCCCGTGCTCAACCGCGACGAACTTCTCCTCCTTCAGTCGCAAGTGCGGTCGGTCACCGTCGAGGAGAGCGTCGCCCGCTACGTGGTCTCGCTCGTCACGCAGACACGCCACGACGAACGATTGCAACTCGGCGTCAGCCCCCGCGGAGCGCTAATGCTGTTCCGCGCCAGCCAGGCCGCGGCGTTCCTCGCCGGTCGCGATTACGTCACGCCCGACGACGTGCAGCAGATGTCGCCCTACGTGCTGGGCCACCGCGTTATTTTGACCTCGAAAGCCAAGTACGGCGGAACCGCAAAATCCACCGTCATCGAAGACGTGCTGGGGGCGGTGAAGGTGCCGACCTGACGACAACGTCAATTCGAATTCCCATGAAATACCGTTCGATCACCGCCCGGGTCGTCCGCTATTTCTGGCGGCAATGGCGGGACGATCTCACGCCGGCGGGAAAGGTCGTCGTCTGGGGCATCTGCGTCACCGGGCTGGGAACCGTGTCGGTCCAGATGCCGATCTACCAGATCTTCTGCGGGCTGGTCGTCCTGCTGAGCGTCGCCGCCACCGGCGGATTCGTGTTCCGGCCCCGGCTTCGAATCGGCGGCGAGTTTCCGATGCGCGGCAGCGCCGGCCGACCGATGACGGCCGCGATGACGTTGAAAAACCTCCGGCGCATTCCCGCCTACGACGTTGGGTTGGCCGTCCTCGGCCTGCCCGAGACGTTCGAGACGGAACTGGACCGCAACCTCGTTCCGCAACTGGCGCCCGGCGACACCGCAACCGTCGCCGTCTCCGTCACGCCGAAGCGCCGCGGCCGGTATCAACTTCCCGACTTGCGATCGTACAGCACGTTTCCTTTTTATCTCGGCCGGAGCGGCAAAGACGCAATGCCGCTGCCGCCGCTCGTCGTCCTGCCGAGCTTTGAACCGCTCGCGGGGCTGACGCTGCCGGTCGGCAGCCGCTACCAGCCGGGCGGAATCGTGCTGACGAGCCACGTCGGCGAATCGCCCGAGTACATCGGCAATCGTGACTACGTGCCCGGCGAGCCGATCCGCCGGCTCGACTTTCGCGCCTGGGCACGCACCGGCCGGCCCGTCGTTCGCGAGTATCAGGAAGAGTATTACTGCCGCGTCGCATTGATTCTCGACACGTTCGTCGACCCCGGTCGGAAGGCCGGCCCGGCGGGCTTCGACGAACTCGAAGCGGCGATCAGCATGACGGCGGCGATCGGCGATGCGCTGTCCGGCGGCGAGTACGTCATCGACCTGTTCGCCGCCGGCCCCGACCTGCACGTCTTCCGATCCGGCCGGCATACCGCCCATTTCGACAACGTCCTCGAGATTCTCGCCGGCGTCGAAGCCTGCCGGACCGATCCGTTCACTCGGCTCGGCCCCGCGGTCGCCGATGAACTGACGCGCATTTCGACCTCGGTCGTCGTGCTGCTCGACTGGACGGAAAGCCGCCGCACCTTACTGGAGCAGATCACCGAGGCCGGCTGCCGGTTGAAGACGATTCTCATCGTCAGCGACGGCGAGCAACCTCCCGTCGACCCGTCGGAAATCCCCGACTGCACCGTCCTCCACGTCGCCGACGTCGCCCGCGGGGGTTTGGAGATTCGCTGAAGGCAGGGCCGGCCCACTCTTCAACGCGAACCGCTATCAGCCAAGGTGCTTGCCATGCACGACTCATCCCTTAGTCGCCGCGACTTTCTCGCCGTCGCCGCCGGTGCGGCCGCTTCGCTGTCCACAGGGTTCACCTTCGCCCAGCCGAGCGGCGATCGACCGCAGCGGAATGACAACGTCGAGGTGCTGAATCCTCGTGACCGGGTGCCCGTCTCACTGATCATCGACGACAGCACCTGTCTCGTGAATCTCGCCCATTTCTGTATCCCGCAGTTCGCCGAGGTCTTCCCCGACCGCTATCTGCAAGACTGGCGCAAGCTCCCCCGTGAGATTCCCGACGACTTCGTCCGCGAGTTCGCCGACTGGTGCGGCGAGCGCGGCGTGAAAGGCAAGTACAGCATCGTGCCCTACCCGGCCTGCGTGGGCTGGGTCGATCGCGAGATGCCCGGCTGGACGCGAAAGCAGCTTGAAGCGAGTGTCGGCCTCGCTCGCGATCGCCTGTTGGCGAACTGGGACATCCATCCCGAGATGGTGACCCACACCTGGGGCATCGACGTTCGCACCGGTCGCCCGTATCCCGACCGTACCGAAGCGAACATGGAGAACTGGGGCTTTAGCGTCGGCAAGAGCGCCGATTTCCTCACCGAGTATCTCGCCTACGCCCTGACGATCCTCAAAAACGCCGGCCTGCCCTGCGAAGGCGTCACGACGCCCGGCGGATTCGGAAACAAAGTGCTCGACGAACTGTCGGTGGCGACGCTGCGTTCCTGTCGCGACGTGTTCGACGCCGAGATTCCGCACTACTTCCGCCATCTCTACACCGACGACCGCAGCGTCGCTCCCCGCGTCGAGAACGCCGCGAAACTCGATTCCGAACGGCCGGAATGCGTCGTAAGCATCATCGGCGGCACCGGTGACTGGTTCGGCGGCTGGGACGGCCTGGAACCGCCCGACGCCGACAAGTACATCACCGCCGACCTGCAGGGCGGACGCATGGTCGAAGTCATCGAACGCGGCGAGCCGGCGGTGATGGTCTGCCACTGGCCCGGCATCTACTGCAACGGCGACAAGACCGGCTTCAAGGCGTTCCAGACCGTCGTCGATCGGCTCCAGCGACGTTATGACAACCTCTTCTGGATGAAGCTTTCTGAGATTGCTCGCTACTGGGCGGCGAAAGAACTGACGACGATCACGCAGGCAGCCGACGGCGTCTCGTTCGACGCTCCGTTCGGCACGCCCGCGTTCACCCTGCGGTTCCGATCGGCGACCGGCGGTGTGACGCACGTCTCCAGCGATCGCCGGACGACGTTGCGCAGCGTCGGACGACCCCTCGACCTCGTGCCGGGCACGTTCCACCACGACGGCGAAACGACGACGGCGTGCTTCGATCTGCCGCGGGGTTCATCACGGTTGACGGTCACACCGTGAGAGCGGCAGTATTCCACTTCGGGCTAGTGGATCATCGCTCTTGATCTGACGGCTCGGGGAGCCAGTGGCGCCCCCAATCGAAGAGCGACAATCCACTAGCTCAGGCAACTTTCTCCTGTGGGCACCAAAATGACTTGGCAGGAATACCAAGAAGCGGTCGCTCAGCTGTATGAGCAGCTCGATGACTTGGGTTCTATCCACAGAAGCATAACCATTCCTGACAAGGTAACTGGCCAGCCGCGCCAGATTGATGTCCTGGTTGAGATCACGGCTTATAACCATACGCTCCGGCTCGTCGTAGACGCAAAGTTTCACAAGGACAAAATCGACGTGAAGGATGTCGAGGAAGTTCTGGCACTCGCGGACGCAGTGCATGCCTCACAGACAGTAATCGTAGCCGCTAACGGATGGACGGAACCGGCAGCAACGAAGGCGAACTTTCACAATTGTTCATTGCGCCTTCTGTCACTCGAAGACGCTTTGGATCTCGTCGTTGGGGACAAGTGGGAGATGTGTCCCAACTGCCATGCTGACTGTATTGTTCTCGATATGGACGGGGTGGTCGAGTACGGCCCGGGCTGGCTATGGTGGCTCGCCGGAAGATGCCGCGAGTGCAAGTATGGTTTCGTTTGGTGTCAAGATTGCGGCGAGAACGTGGAGCTACCGTTCGAGGGTGATGCATTCTGCGGCTGTGGCCATTCTTGGCATTCCTCAGTTGACGGGCTATTCGTCCGCTTCAACGCGCTTGACGAAGAGGAGTAGGTCGGCGGGTACCTAGGGCAGCATGCTCCAGTCGTGACGGCCGTTCGGCGTCCCCATACCGAGGCCATCCGGCGAAAGCACCTCCTGCTACCAGACATCCACTTGACGACCAATACATAGACAGACTATACTATAGACATGCGAGAGATTACCGGCGACCGGCTGCGTGGACATCTGGAGACGATGATCCTCTCTGTTCTCGACGACGGCGAGGCGCATGGGCTGGAAATCCTCCGCCGGCTCGACGACGCCGGCTGCGGGCTCCTCAGACTCAAGGAAGGCTCGCTGTATCCGGCGTTGTATCGCTTGGAAGCCGCGGGAGCGGTGAAGGCGGCGTGGGAGGATCAGCCGCATGGTCGGCGCGGGGCACGGCGCCGCCTGTATCGCCTCACGCCGAAAGGTCGGCGGCAGCTTGGGGCCGGTCGCGAAGACTGGGTCGCGTTCGTCCGCATCGTCGGCGGCATCCTGGGGGCACCGGCATGAACGACACTTCCATGAGCGAGTCGACGCTGACGAACCTGAAGGTGATCGTCGAACGGGCCGTGCGACCCGTCGCGGGAACCCTTCCGCGCAAAAAGCGAATGCGCGAGGAACTCCTGGCGCATGTCACCGAGGTGTTCGAGCAGGAACGCGAACGTCTCGGCGATGAGGCCGCGGCTCTTGCCGTGACCGAGCAACGGTTCGGCGATCCAGGCGAGGTCGCCTCCCAATTGGAATCGACGGTGCCGGCCTACGATCGGCTGCTCTATCTGGCCGAACGGCTGACGCAGGAACGGCCCGGCGAGCCGCCGCGACGGCACGCCGCACGCTGTGCGTTGTTCATCACGATCTGGATTGCAGTCGCATCGGCGGCCGCGATGTTCGCCGTGGGGTGGATCGCCGCGGAGACCTATCGGCTCTCGTCGATGATCGGCCTGTGGCTGCTGATCGTCGTCCTGTCGTGGCTCGTCGCCTACATCTTCACGCTGCTGACGCACGCGATGCAACGTGCACTTTTCGGCAAAGAGCGTCGGTCACTCGCGCGGGCGGCCGGCATCGGAGGACTGGCCTGCCTGGTGGCCGCGGTTGCGACCTTCACGCTGCATCAGACCGTCCTGACGAACGCGGTCACGGCTGCCGAACAGGTGCGACGGCTCGCGGTCGAAACGCCGGCGTTCCTGCTGATCCCGCTGATCGTCGCCGGGATCGCCTACCTCCTTGAGCAGGAGCGACGCTACTCGCGCGAGTGGTCGGAACTGACGATCGACTGACGCGGCTCGCCCGGCCGCCAATGGTGCGCGGCCAGTGCCGGAGTCGCGGTCTGTGTCCGGCGGGTGGCAGGGGATGCGGGACGACCTGTAGGATGGGCAGTCGCAGGCTCGGCCCACCACGGCGCCTTGTGCCGGGGCGGCTTCATCCGACTGCGAATGTCCGACGGCAAAGCACTGGCGTCCTGAATGAATGCCGAACCGAATTGCCCATGAACCGAGACACCATGCTTTCCGCGGTCCGAAACGCCGCGGCTCCTTGGGACTTCATCATCGTCGGCGGGGGGGCCACCGGGCTGGGGTGTGCCGTCGAGGCGGCGTCGCGGGGGTATCGGACGCTGCTGCTGGAGCAGAGCGACTTCGCCAAGGGGACGTCCAGCCGCAGCACGAAGCTCGTGCATGGCGGCGTGCGGTATCTGCGGCAGGGGAACATCTCGCTGGTGCTGGAGGCATTGCGGGAGCGTGGGACGCTGCTCAAGAATGCGCCGCATCTCGTGCGCAACACGGCGTTCGTCGTGCCGAATTACAGTTGGTGGGAAGGGCCGTTCTACGGGATCGGCATGAAGATGTACGACCTGCTCGCCGGACGAAGCGGGTTCGGACGGTCGAAGCATCTTTCCCGCAAGAAGACGCTCGAGCTGCTGCCGACGCTGGAGCCGGAGGGACTCGACGGCGGCGTCATCTATTACGACGGCCAATTCGACGACGCCCGCCTCGCGATCAATCTCGCCCAGACTGCCGCCGAGCAGGGCGGCGTGATGCTAAACTACATGCAGGTCGTCGGACTGATCAAGCAGGATGAAGAAGTCGCCGGGGTCGTCGCCCGCGATGCTGAAAGGGGTGACGAGTTTGAGATCCGCTCGCGGGTCGTCATCAATGCGACGGGCGTGTTCACCGACGGCCTGCGGCGAATGGACAACCCGGAATCGCCGCCGATGGTCTCGCCGAGCCAGGGCGTCCACATCGTGCTCGACAAGTCGTTTCTGCCGGGCGACGTGGCGATCATGGTGCCGAAGACCGATGACGGGCGGGTGCTGTTCGCGATTCCGTGGCATGGGGTGGCGCTGGTCGGCACAACCGATACGCCGGTGGACGACGTGTCGCTCGAGCCGCGGCCGCTGCAAGAGGAACTGAAATTCCTGCTCGATCATGCCGGCCGCTACCTGACGAAACGACCGACGCCGAAAGACGTGCTGAGCACCTTCGCCGGATTGCGGCCGCTCGTCTCGGGCGGCGATGAAGAGGGCAGCACGGCGGAACTCGCCCGCGACCATTCGCTGGTCATTTCGCGGACGGGCCTCGTCACGATCACCGGCGGAAAGTGGACGACCTATCGCAAGATGGCCGAAGACACGATCGACCAGGCCGCAGTGCTCGCCGACCTGCCCGACCGGCCGTGCGTCACCCGTAGTCTGCGCATCCACGGCTACGACGAACGGTCGGAGGTCTTCGGAGACCTCGGCGTTTACGGCTCAGACGCCCCGGCGATCGAAGCCCTGAGCCGCGAGCGACCCGAGTACGTCGAGCGGCTGCACCCGCGGTATTCGCTGCGGGCAGCGCAGGTCGTCTGGGCGGCGCGTCATGAAATGGCACGGACCGTCGAAGACGTGCTCGCCCGCCGGACGCGGTATCTACTTCGCGACGCGCGGGCCAGCATCGAGATGGCCCCCCGCGTCGCTGCGATCCTCGCCGAAGAACTGCGCCTCGACGCGGACTGGGCGGCGAAGCAGGTCGAAGAGTACACGGCACTGGCGCGGGGGTATTTGGTTGAGGGTTGAGGGACGTGCGAATGCGCGATGCTGCGTGATCAGAGCCGCGACCGTCAGGGAGCGCTTGCGGGCGAACCCAGGCTGATGAACGCTCCCTGACGGTCGCGGCT
>JBAQZJ010000520.1:0-3538 GCA_049790855.1 Planctomycetaceae bacterium
GATCGGATGAAGCCGGCGATGAGTCTGCGTCCCCTTCCCGCGAAAAGCCGCATCCGCGTCATCGAGGTGAGCGACGATCGGCTGGTGCTGGCGATCGGGGCCGCGGGTTGGCGGGCCTGGCCGATCATTCTCTTCGCGGCGCTGTGGAACCTGGGAAACGGCATTTTCGTAACGGCGGAAATCCTCGGGCGTCTCGGGCCGATGCCGTTGCTCATTCGGCTGGGCATGTTCGCGATGTCGTTCGTCGCGATCGGTTTGGCCGCCGAGGCGATTCGTGAGACGTTCGCGCGGATCCTGATTCTCGTCGAGGCGGACCGCATCGTCGTTCGGCGGCATCTGTTCGGCGTCGGAACGACGCGAACGGTCGCGCTTGGCCCGGCGTCTCGCGCGGAGATCGAGCCGGGGAACTCCCGGCCGGCGCCGCGCGTCGTGATCGTCGGCGAGCAGGAGACCGCGACGATCGAGTCGGCGCTGTCCGCGGAAGATGCGAGTTGGCTCGTCGAGGTGCTTGCGTCGTTTCGTCGCGACGGAGGGGAGCGCGTCGTGAAACGCGCTCCCTGACGGTCGCGGCTAAACGGTTCGCAAACATCAACCCGCAATGCGTTCGGGCCGCGTTTTCGATCGGGTGGCGTCGATCGTCTCGCGGAAGTGGTGGCCTGGGGAGACGAAGAGCCGCACGTCGGCGTGGAGCGAGTCCCAGTCGATCACGACCTCGCCGCCGGTCGTCTGGTGCTGCTTCGCCCAAGAGGCGATCAGCTCCATGCAGCCGTGGTCGAGGTAGGTCAGCTTGTTCAGGTCGAGGTGCAGCGTGACGCCGGGAGGCACCGCTTCCAGCGCAGCGGCAAGCTTCGGCAGGCGGACGAACGTGGCGGCGCCGGCGAGCGTCAGGACCGATTCGCCGTCGGCATCTCCATCCTTCAGGGTCGTCTTGAGCCGCGAGAACTTGAGCAGCAGCTTGAAACCCGACAGCCCGATGCCGATCAGCACGCCGGAGAGCAGGTCGAGGGCGACGATGCCGACGACCGTCGCCAGAAAGATGCCGACCTCGCTCTTGCCGTAGGCGCGCAGATCTCTTAGAGCCTTGAAGTCGATCAACTTGAAGCCGGTGTAGACGAGGATGCCGGCGAGGACCGACGTCGGCACGTAACGCAGCAGTGGTCCGAGCGCGACGACGAACAGCAGCAGCCAGCACCCGTGCAGCACCGCCGACCAGCGGGTGCGGGCGCCGGCCTGGACGTTCGTGGCGCTGCGGACGATGACGCCCGTCATCGGCAGCCCGCCGAGGAATCCGCACGCCATGTTGCCGACGCCCTGGGCCGCCAGCTCGTGGTCGAACTTCGCCCGCGGACCAGTGTGCATCTTGTCGATCGCCGCGGCGCACAGCAGCGTTTCGGCGCTCGCGACCGCCGCGAAGACGATCGCCGAAGTGATGATCGCGCCGACGGGAATATCCTGCAGCACGATCAGCGACGGGAGGTGGACGCCGTCCACGAGGTTGTCGGGCACTTCGACGTACAAGACCGGCAGGCTCATCGCGAACGCGACGCCGGTCGTCAGCAGGACCGCCAGCAGCGGCCCTGGAACGATCCGCCAGCGTTTCGGCGTCACCGACTGCCAGAGGACGATCGTCGCGATCGTCAGCAGTCCGAGCAGCGCCGCCCAGTCGTGCTTTTTCAGCGAGGATCCGACGTCGGCGAGCGCCTCGGCGGCGTCGCTTTGCCGTTCGCGGACCGTATCGAGGTTTTGCTCTTCGAGAGCGGTGAGTGCCGCGGAATTGGCGGCGACGGCCCTGTCGAGAGTGGTGACGAACCGCTTGCCGGCCTCCGTTCCGTCGCTTGCCAGCGAAGAGCCGCGGGCTTCGTCCGCGAGTCGTTGCAAATTCTCCCGAAGTGCGGACTGCCGTTCGACCAGCGGTTCCAGCAGGCTCTGTTCCAGTGGAACTTCGTCGGCGGAGGGATCGTCGGAGACGCGTTCGACGACCAGTTCGCGAACCTCCTCCTGCTTTTCGTGCAATTCGCTGAGTTGGTGTAGATACGTCGTGCGGACTTCGCGTGACTCGGCGGGAGCCAGTTCGGGAACGCCGAATCCTTTGGCGATCGATTCAGGAATGGAGACGATGTTCGCGATGCCGCCTTCGCGGACCCGGTCGTCGACCATCAGATGGAACTGGCTGGCGAGAATCAGGATGCCGATTCCCGACAGCATGCCGCGGATCACCGCCGGCGAGACGGCCCGAAACCATTGGCCCGCCTTGAGCAGTCCGGCGGCGAACTGGATCAGGCCGGCGAGCAGAACCACCGCACCGAGGGCGGCGTAGCCGTGCTCTTGGACGAAGCCGTAAACGAGGACGGTCAGCCCGGCGGCCGGCCCGCTGACCTGCAGCGGCGAACCGGCGATCAGGCCGACCAGCAGCCCGCCGACGATGCCGGTGATGATTCCCGCGGCGACGGGCACGCCCGACGCCTGCGCGATGCCCATGCACAGCGGCAACGCGACGAGGAACACGACGAACGACGCGGCGAAATCGTGTTGCAGGATTCTCCGCCAGGCCGGTTCGGTGGAGTCGGAAACGGCGCGCGGCGCATCAGGTGTCTCGTGCATCGGTGCGTCACTTCTCTCGGTGAGCGTCGAGGGGGGAATCTGTGACGCGAGAGGGGCTGTGAATCGAGATGGCCGTCAGGCCTGAGCCGACGCGTCGGTTTGCGTCCCGCAGCCGTTGACGCGATATGCGTCAGCGACGTCTTCAACGCTGGCCGATTCAACGCCGAGATCTTGCAGCAACCCGTCGCGGAGCGAGTAAATCCAACCATGCACGGTCAGATCGTGGCCACGCTCCCAGGCGTGCTGCACGATCGTCGTCTGACAGACTTGGCCGACCTGGGCGATGACGTTCAACTCGCACAGCCGATCGAGCCGCGCGATTTCGTTGTCGATCGACTCCAGTTCGCCGCAATGCCGCTGACGCACATCGCGGATATGGCGAAGCCAGTTATCGATCAGACCGAGCCGATGATCCTGGAGCGCGGCCTTCACGCCGCCGCAACCGTAATGGCCGCAGACGATGACGTGTTTGACCTTGAGGATATCGACGGCGTATTCGAGCACCGACAGGCAATTGAAGTCGCTGTGGGCGACGACGTTCGCGATGTTGCGATGCACGAACACCTCGCCCGGCGCAAGCCCCAACACTTGGTTTGCCGGGACTCGGCTGTCCGAACAGCCGATCCACAGATATTCGGGACTCTGCTGATCGGTCAGTCGTTCGAAGTACCTCGGGTCTCCGAGGCGCACGCCCTCCGACCAGGAACGATTCTGTCGAAACAAATTCTCGAGACGCGACACGGTCGGCTCCGACACGTGAAAAGGGATGATAAGGTCGCCGTCCATCCGGGCGATCGTCGTGAAGCATGCGTTGCGATTGCAACGCATGCTTTCGAGGTCGAGCGTCGTGGTGCGTCCAGACGAAAAAGCTGGGGCGGTCGGCGTCACTTGCCCCTCGCTGGCGCGTCGGGCTTGCGAAACGCGATCTATTCGCAAG
>JBAQZJ010000521.1:0-4333 GCA_049790855.1 Planctomycetaceae bacterium
GGGCGGCACCGTCCCGTTGCCGTCATTCTGTCGCGCCGGACGGTTCGCTCCCATCGGCACCATCCCGAGAACGACACGGGGAGGGTACGGAGCATTGCCGGCGCCTGGAGATCGCACCGGGGCGACCCCGATGGTAATTCCGGCCTCGACGGCGCGTCCGGTCGATCTCAGAACGTTCCCGCACCGAGAACAAGACGCCTCGCGACCGACGCCTCGCCGCTGCGACCATCGAGCGCCTCGAGTACCGGTTGGTTCGCACCCGCGATTTTTGCGACGCGCAGTCGTTCGGCGGCGATCTTCGCGGTGGCGGTCTCGTAACGGTCGCGGAAACGCGTACGGAGCAGGTTCGTTTCCCCCGGCGTCAGGAATTCGTCAGTCTTCCATTCGACGAGCGTCTCCCACAGGCCGTTCTGCCTGGCGACGATCGACTCGATCTGGCCGGCGGCCGATGCGGCATCGGTTTTCGATCGCACACCGGCCAGCGTACCGGCGAGTTCCTCTTCAAGCTCGACGATCTGGCGGAAGACGATCTCCTTACTTTCCGCCCGGCCGAACTGGATTTTCGCCGCGTCGGTGCCCCAATAGAGATAGAACCCGACGATCGCGCCGACGGCGACCGCGATGATCGCCGCTTTCAAAGCGAGTTGTGCCTGCCCCGTCGAAAGCCACCGGCTGCGCGAGATTCGTTCCTTTCCGGAACGACCGGTGAGAAACGCGACCAGTTTCTTCATCAGGAGTTCGACAATACCCGGCCCTTTTTCGACCGGTCGTCGCGAAATTTCGACGTGACCCGGCACATCGACTTTCTCGCCGCAACTGCGACATTTCAGACTGCGACCGGCGTAGCGTTCATCGAGGCGGTATTTGCGATGGCACTTCGGGCAGACGGCCTTGATCAACCGAAGAATCTCACCCATCAACCCCGTGCCTGCGGCGTCGGTTTTCGCAGCGCTGTTGCCCACGCAGCGGATCTCCGATCGAAAGGGAATGAACTCGTTTCGCCTCCGTCGCGTCACGATTATGGAGAAGTCGACGTTCGCGACCAGACGGAGTTCTCTGAAGATTCCGTGAAATATGCGTGTGCATCGTTTGCGGCGAACTGACGCTTGCAAGGTTCGACAATTCGGCTTATCCGAAATCAGAATCGACCGGCGGTTCAGCATCCTCCCCAGGCAGAGCCTCGCCCGCCGACTAGATCGTCAGCGAGCGACCGCGGTAAAATCTAACTTTGCACCGGTGTCACGCGGAACGTACGCAGGAACGGAGCGATGGCATTGCGGCTTGAACGGCCGGTTTCCACGATCGTCGCTGCGTGGGTGATTGCCGTGGCGATCCTGTCCGGCGCGACGGCGTTCGCGGAAGATGCTGCCGAAGCGCCGCTCGACGTCGTGCTGCCGGTGCTCGTTCGCGATGAGGGAATCCGACGCGAACTCCAGTTGACGCCCGACGGCGAACTGGCGCTCGACCGGCTGCTCGACGAGTGGAACGAACGGTTGTTCGGTCTGCGGATGCTGTCGCTCGAAACTGACGCCGAACAGGTCGCCGCAACGCTTTCGGGGTTCCGGGACGGACTGCGACACATCTTGAACGCCAAGCAGCAGTCGCGATTGCACGGCCTGCTGCTTCAGTCGAACGGCTGGCGATCACTCACCGATCCCGCCATCGCCGGTGAACTCGGTCTGACGTCCTCGCAGCGAAAGAAGATCGCGGCGGCGCTGCAACAGTCGCTCGAAGCCACACGGAAGTTGCAGCAGTCCGCGGCGAACGGCGGCAATATAACGAATCTCGAATCCGAAGCCGAAAGAATCAAGGCCGCCGAACACACTCGCATTACGAAGGTATTGACGGACCCGCAGAAACGGAAATGGCTCGAGATTGTCGGAACGCGATACGATCTGACGACAGTTCGGCAATCGGCCGGCAAGGCACCGGAGCTGCAAGGAATCGACGAGTGGCTCAACAGTTCCCCGCTGACGCTCGCCGGGCAGCGCGGCCGCGTCGTCGTCCTGCATTTCATTGCCGCCGACTGCATCAACTGTGTCCGCAACCTGCCGCATTATCAGAAGTGGCATGACGACTTCGCCGACCGCGGCGTGACGATTCTGGGCGTCCATTCGCCGGAAACGTCAGCGGAACGCGATGCATCCCACGTCCGCGAGAAGCTGCTCCGCGACGGGGTGACTTATCCGGTCGCACTCGACTCAGAACTGAAAACTTGGGACGCCTGGACGAACCGCATGTGGCCCAGCACCTACCTGATCGACAAGCGCGGCGACATTCGTTTCTGGTGGTACGGCGAGTTGCAGTGGCAAGGTGCGGAAGGCGAACGGCTCGTTCGCGAGCGGATCGAACAATTGCTGGCCGAAGAAGTTCCGTAGGTCAGGCCGTGCCTGACAACCCGGTCCGTCGACGATCAGCACCAGGGAACGACCGCGTCAGGCGGGAGCCTGACCTACGCAAGACATCCGAGCGAGGAGACCCGACGATGGCGACCTACATCACGCTCATTCGCTTCACAGAACAGGGATCGAGAACGATTGCCGACACCTGCGGGCGGGCGACGGCGTTCCAGGCGAGCGCACAGTCGGCCGGCATCACGGTGCGCGACGTCTTTTGGACGATGGGACCGGTCGACGGCGTGCTGATCTTCGACGCACCGAACGATGAGGCGGCGACCGGCGCCATGCTGTCGCTGTCGTCGCAGGGCAACGTGCAGACGCAGACCTGCCGCGCCTTCGACGCCGGCGCGATGCAGCAGGTGCTGAAGAACCGGCCGCAGTGACGATTCCGCCGGCACACACTGTTCCGGCGAGTGGCAGGCGTCAGCCTGCCGGTGCTTTCCCTCGACCTCGACGGTTGACCGGCGGGCGGCGATCCGGTTCACTGCCGGCTGGTTTTCCGGGAGGACGACCCGATGCGAGGCCGATTCCCGCGTGATCTCTTCACCGTCGCGGCAAGTCTGGCCCTGTTCGCAGCGTGCGGATCGCAAGCGGCGCCGGCCGCCGACTACCTGCGCGACGTCAAGCCGCTGCTCAAGGAACGCTGTTACGCCTGTCACGGCGCGCTGAAGCAGGAAGGCGGACTGCGGCTCGACGCGGGGTTTCTGATCCGCCAGGGCGGCGATTCCGGACCGGCCGCCGAGCCGGGCGAACCCGAGGCGAGCCTGATCGTCGAGCGGGTCGCCGACCCCGACCCGTTCACGCGGATGCCGCCGGAGGGCGAGCCGCTGACGGCCGGGCAGATCGCGCTGCTGCGGGCCTGGATCGCCGAGAACGCGACCTCGCCGGCCGACGAACAGCCGGAATCCGACCCCGCCGGCCATTGGTCGTTCCAGCCGATCGTGCGTCCCGCCGTTCCCAACGTTTCCTTCGACCGCGTCCGCAACCCGATCGACATGTTTCTCGCCGCCGGCCGCGAGCGGGCGGGAACTACGCCGTCGCCTTCCGCCGAGCCACAGATGCTGCTGCGTCGGGTCCATCTCGATCTGACCGGTCTCCCGCCGGAGCGTGAAGAACTGCACGCCTTTCTCGCCGATCCGTCGGACGACGCCTACAAACGGCTGGTCGATCGGCTGCTGGCCGATCCGCGACACGGCGAGCGTTGGGCGCGGCACTGGATGGACGTCTGGCGGTACAGCGACTGGTACGGTCGTCGCAACGTGCCCGACGTGCTCAACAGCTACGGCATGATCTGGCGGTGGCGCGACTGGATCGTGCGGTCGATCAACGAGGACCGTCCCTACGACGAGATGGTCCGGATGATGCTCGCCGCCGACGAACTGGACCCGACCGACGACGCCGACCTCGTCGCGACCGGCTTCCTCGTGCGGAACTTCTTTCGCTGGAACTACGACTCGTGGAAGAAGGACAACGTCGAGCACGTCGGCAAGGCGTTTCTCGGCCTGACGTTCAATTGCGCCCACTGCCACGATCACAAGTACGACCCGATCGAGCACGAAGATTATTTCGCGTTCCGCGCGTTCTTCGAGCCGCTCGAAATCCGCCACGACCGCGTTCCCGAAGAACCCGATCCCGGCGTCTACACCGACTACGAATACGGCAAGGCATACCCGCCGATCGCCTCGGGCATGGTCCGCGTGTTCGACAGGCACCTGGAATCGGCCACGTACTTCTACACCGGCGGAGAAGCCCGGAACGTCGTTCCGGACCGGCCGCCGATCGCTCCCGGAGTGCCGGATTTTCTCGACGACGGCTCCTTCCATGTCGAGCCGATCGACTTGCCGGCGACGGCGTCGCATCCCGGTTTGAAGGTGTTCGTCCTTCACGATGAGGTCACAGCCTGCGAAGAGAACGTCGCCTTGGCTGCGTCGGCG
>JBAQZJ010000522.1:0-2604 GCA_049790855.1 Planctomycetaceae bacterium
CGCCAGCGAGGGACATCGGCAATCATCGATCGTCGTCGGATGACTGCGAAGCCGCGTCACGGGTCGCCTTCTCGTAGCGGGCCAGCGCCAGCAGCGGGAAGTAGAGGCGGTAGTAGTGGTATCGCAGGTAGAACACCTGCGGGAAACCGGTGCCGGTGAATTCCGGCTCGTCCCATGTGCCGTCAGGGTGTTGAGTGTCGATCAGCCATTGGACGCCGCGCTCGGCGGCGCCGCTGTGCGCTTCGCCGGCGGCAACGAGCCCCATGACGGCCCAGGCGGTCTGGCTGGCGGTCGGGTTGCCCTGACCGCGAAGGCTGGGGTCGTCGTAGCTCGCGACGCTTTCGCCCCAGCCGCCGCACGGTTGTTGAACGCTCTTGATCCATCGCACGGCGTTGCGGATGCGCTTGTCGTCGTGGCTCACGCCGACGGCCGTCAGGCCCAGGAGCGCCTGCCAGGTGCCGTAGAGATAGTTCACGCCCCAGCGTCCGAACCAGGAACCGTCCGCTTCCTGCTCTCGCGAAACGTAATCGACGGCGCTCTTCACCGCCGGGTGCGAGGGCGGGGCGTGCAGCAGCCCGAACAGTTCGAGCAGTCGGGCGGCGAGATCGCTCGTGCTGGGGTCGATCATCGCGTTGTGATCGGCGAACGGCACCTGAGTGAACAGCCAGCGGGTGTTGTCTTTGTCGAACGCCCCCCAGCCGCCGTCGCGACCCTGCATCGCCAACACCCATTTCACGCCCCGCCAGATCGCGGTAAGCATCGGCGACAGCGCCGCGAGGTCGTCGATCGCCGCGTCGGCATCGATTTCGCTGGCCGACAGAATGGCGGCATTCTCTCGACCGGGTCCGCGGTCGCGGTCGATGAGAAACTCGGCGGCCCAGGGGCGGTCGATGGTCGCCGGCAGCGACCGCACCAGCGCCATCAGCACCATCGCCGTGTCGTCGGTGTCGGGGTAGAAGGCGTTGGCGTACTCGAACGCCCAACCGCTCGCTTCGACATCGGGCTGCTGCAACGACCAGTCGCCGCGTCGACGAACTTCGTTTTTCAGCAGCCAGCCGCAGGCTTGGCGGACGGCCGGGTGCTGCGGCGGAAGCCCCGACTCCCGCAGCGCAATCGTGGCGATCGCGGTATCCCAAACAGGACTTTTGCAGGGCTGGACGCGAGTGCGGGCAAGTCGAGAGTCGAGAGTCGAGAGTCCAGAGAGAGATTCTCTCGTCTCTCGTCTCTCGTCGCTCGTCTCCAGATGCAGTCGCTCCAGTTCACGAAGCTGTCCCTGCACCAGCGAGTCGTCGTCGCCGCGGCCGAGGCATTTTAACGCGACGACGCTCCAGATGATCGGCGGGAAGATCGCGCCCAACCCGTCGCTGTCGGTGAAGCGTTCAACCATCCATCGGTCGGCCTTCCGCACGGCGGGAACGCGGAACAGGTTCAGCACGCCGATGCGGTCGAAGCCCTTGTAAAGTCGATCGAGACCGCGAAAGAACTGCTGCCAGTTGAACAGCGTCGAGAGGCGAGAATTCAATGACGAAAGCCGGCGGCGGCCACCGATCTGGGCGGTCTCGACGAACGCCGTCTTGTCCATCGTGACCGGCAGCTGTTCCGGACTCTTGAGGAACAGTTCGCGAACGTGTAGCCCTTCCGAAGGCAGGTCGCGTTTCGGCTGGAACGCCCATAGCAGGCTCAAGGGGACGACGATCGTCCGGCTCCAGGCGCTCATCTCGTAGATGTTGAACGGGCACCAGCGCGGCAAGAGCACCAGCTCGGGCGGCACGGCCGGACATTGGTGGTAGCCGATGATTCCCAACAAGGCGAGGTAGTACCGAGTGAAGCTGTTGACCCGCTCGGCGCCGCCGGCGGCGAGAACGGCCTCGCAGGCCTTTTTCATCGCCGGCTCCTGCGGATCGTGACCGACGACCCGCAGCGCCAGGTAGGCCTTCACGCTGGCCGAAACGTCGGTCGGCCCGCCGGGATACTGCGCCCAACCGCCGTGCGATTCCTGGCGATGGAGCAGCTCGTTCGCCAACCGTCGGCAGAGGTCGCTCTTGTCGCGACCCAGCCAGGCGAGCAGAAGCAGGTACTCCGATTCGAGGATGCTGTCGCCTTCGAGCTCGGCGCAGAAATGCCCGTCGGCCTGTTGCTCGGCCAACAGGGCGTCGCGGTTCCGGACGATCGCTTTCCGCAAATCGTCGCGACCGTCGAACCTCAATTCGTCGTCTGACGCTGCGAAGTCCGGCTCGATTGGCGAGGCGGAATCGTTGTACGAGAAGCGGGAACGACCGACGCCGGACCGGCCAGCATCCATATCGAGAAGCTCGTGCGAGGGGAAACCGCCGTTCCGAGTCGACTCGTCGTGGTCGACCTCCCAGCGTGTCGCGATCGTAAACCCTAGGGGAAACAGCAGCAAGGTCGAGCCGGGAAGTCGGGGGCGAGTGACGGACGGTCGCGACCGGATCAGGCAGGTTGGGGTTTCTGAACGGAGTACGGCGACAGGCACTCCGTGGCGTGTGCATCGACGAACCCATGCCTCTGAGTTCCCGTGAACATGTCGGACGAGTGAAGCGTGTTCCCTCGCTGGCGCGTCGGGCTTGCGCAGGACGCCCTGCT
>JBAQZJ010000523.1:0-12792 GCA_049790855.1 Planctomycetaceae bacterium
TTGAATACATCGAAGTTTTCTACAACCGGGTCCGCCGACACTCAGCCCTCAGCTACCAGGCCCCAGCCATGTTCGCCGAAGCCGCATAACCCAAACCGAGCGCCCACCAAACGTGGGTAAGTCCAGGAACGAAAATCCTTCGCGGCGTCGATGAACGTGTTGAACGTCTCGGCCGGAATCCGCAGCGGATCGCCACGCTGGACCTTCTTGAAGGGGTCTCCCATGCCTCAGACCCCGATTCCGAGTCCCGCGAAGTTGGTGTAGGGGTAGACCTGCTCGACGTAGACCGACAGCGGCCATTTCACGAGCATCTTGGCGTTCGGGTCTTCGACATCGGCGTACCTGATCCAGAGGTAATCCCAGCCCCGCTTGGCGATGCCGGTCATGCTGCCGACCTGCAGCCCCTGGACGTTGGGACTGGCGGCGAACCGGTAGGCGATCTCCCAATCCTCCTGCCCCCGGATCGAACCCGCCGCGCCAAGGAACAGTACCTCGCCGGCGGAGAACCCGCGAAACGATCCGTTGTTCACGGTCCCGGTCAGGTAGAACAGCGCCGCCTTGTAGGCCCCGGTCACCAGGGCCGCGTCGATGTAATGCGTTTCGGCGAAGTTGTAGACCGGGATGGTGATGTCCACCCCTTCGACGCCGTCCTTGGTGACGCCGATCCCGCCGCGGAAACTCGGCGGGAAGACGCCCGGAGCCGCCCAGACGCCGACGGTGCCAAGCGACTGCGTGATGTGCTGCGTGCCGCCGCCGGTGTCGAACGAATAGGACGAATCCCCTGTCTGCGGCGGCTCGAACCGGCCGTAGCGGATCGAGCCTTCCCAGGCGTTCTCGGCGATCCGCTCCAGGTGCGTCGATTGGCGGACCAGCCCGGCGTAGACCGTCGGCGTCTGGGCGATCAGTTCGCTGTGCGCTTCGATGTCGTCCATCGTGCCGACGACGAGATACCGCCGATCGACTGACGGCTGTTCGCCGGCCGACTGCTCGCGGGAGTCCCATTTCTCGGTGACGGTGACAGACATGACGCTCCATCAAGTGAACTGCAAGCCGCCGTGATGCGCTTCATCCAGCAGCCGTCGCGTGTTGCGGGCGGTTTCTTCGGAAGCGCATGCGGTCCGTTCGGCGTGAGAACCGCCGCCGAGACCCCGGACCGCCAGTGCGTTGAACGTGCCGCTGACGCTCACCTTGTCGGCGGCCGCCTGCAGGCCCGACCCAGCGCCGGCCAGTTTCTCTTCCAGTTCCTTCAGCCGATCAGTCGAGGCGTTCGGATCGGTCGCCTCCCCGGCTTCCGCTTCCGATCGTTTGCGAGCGGCCTCTTCCAGGGCGGCCTGCCATTCCCGACGGGCCGCATCGAGGGCGGCTTCCGAGTCCTGGACTTCGCCTGCAAACTGCCGAGCGTTCCGTTCGTGCTCGGCGTCCCGCATCCGTTCGAGTTCGGACAGCGTGCCGGTGCGATCTCCTTCGATCTGGGACAGCCGCGCCCGGCGCTGCTGCTCGCGGGCTAAGATCGCCTGATTCCGTTCCGAGTCCGCCGCTTCGTTCTTCCCCGCGACTTCCTCGTTGATCCGCGTGACTTCGGCTTCGGCATCGATCTCCGAATCGAACAGCGACTTCAGACGGACCCACGCCTTGCGGATGAACCCGACCGCCGTGTTCCAAGTTTTGGTCAGACCGGTCGTGAACAGCGCCCACGCATCGGCCAGGAAGTCGACGGTCTCGGTCCAACCGGTCTGCAGGCCCGCCCAAGCATTCGCGGCGACTTCCGCCGCGCCGTACACCGCCTCGGTCCAGACGGCGACGAAGAATCGCTTGACCTCGATCCACTGCTGGTTGAGGGCGTTGATCCCCTTCTGCCACTCCATCTTGAGTGTCAGCCACAGGATGCGGGCCGCCAGGCCGAGGTCGCCCGCCGCCAGTGCGTCGCCGATCCCGCCAAACGCCCGGATCGCCGTCGATTTGAGGGCCTGAAACTGCTGCCCCAGCCAGTCCAGCGCCTGCCCACCGAGATCCGACGTATTAATACCAAGGCTCCGATCCCGGCCAGGACCAGGCCGATCGGGGACAGGAGTGCCCCCAGCAGCGAGGCGACCGCCCCGATCGCCGTGGCCAGACCGCCGAACCCGAACGCCACGAGTTGGATCGTGCCGCCAAGGCCGACCAGCGCCACCCCGGCAGCCAACAGGCCGACGACGATCCCCACGATCGTCAGCACCACCTGCTTGTTCTCGCCGATCCAGGTGCCCAGCGCCGAGAGGAACGACGTCACGCCGCGGACCGCCGCGCGGAGCTCGGTGCCGAACGCTTCCCCCACCGCGATCGCCACCCCTTCCAGCGCCGAGAGGAGGATGATCACGTCCCCCTTGAGTGTGTCGAGCTGCGTCCCGGCGATCCGCGAGGCGGTCCCGGAGGCGTCACCGAGGGCGACCGTCGCTTCGCGGTGCTTGTCGGCTCCCTGCGACACGAGCTCCGCAGCGCCGGCCGCCTGCCGCGCGGGAAAGATCGTTCCCAGGACACGAAGTTTCTCGCCAGAGCCGACGCCGGAGAGCGCGTTCTCCAAGTCGGCCAGGATTTCGGCCAGCGAACGGACGTTGCCGGCCTCATCGGTCACCCGCACGCCGAGTCGCTGCAGTTCCTTACTGGCTTCCGCCGACGGGGCGGTCAGCGACAGGAGCATGCCCCGCAGTGTCGTCCCGGCCATCTCACCTTGAACACCGGCGTTCGACAGCAATTGGATGGCTGCCGTGATCTCTTCCAGCGAGATGCCGGCCGACTTGGCCATCGGCCCGACGAACTTGAACGCCTCGCCGAGCATGGTGAGGTCGGTGTTCGCGGTCGTCATCGCCTTGGCCATCACGTCGACCGCGTAGCCGAGGTCATCGGCGGCGATCCCCATCCCGGCCATGATCTTGGCCGCGATGTCGGCCGCTTCGGCGATTTCAATCTGCCCGGCCGCCGCCAGGTCGAGGGTCGGTCCGATCGCCGCCAGGATCTGGTCGACGTTGAATCCAGCCAGTGCGAAGTAACTCATCGCCTCGGCCGCCTGACTGGCCGAGAACACCGTCTGCGCCCCGAGCCGCTTGGCCTCCGTCTCCAGCCGCGAAAACTGGTCTTCGCTGGCCCCGGTGAGCGCCTTTACGCGGGCCATCTGCGATTCGAAGTTGGCGAACGTCTGCGCCGAGAGGGCAAACGGCACGGCCGCCAGCGTCCCCACCGTGAGAAGCTGACGGCCGAATTGCTGCACCGATTTGCCGAACGCTTTCAGCTTGGCCTGCGCCCGCCGCAATCCCCGCACGAGCTTCGAGTCGTCGGCGAACAGCTCGACGTAAGCACGAGCGGCTCGAATGGCACCGGCAGCAGGCACATCAGATCCCTTCTTTCAACCAGAAGAATCAGTGGGCATCGATCGGACGCCGATCGACGAACACCTGTTTCAGCACCTCGACGCCGACGCGGGGCTTGCGCTCATCGACCCGACGACGGTTCGCCTTCGCGTGCGGGTGGAAGTCCCGTGGCCGCGCCGCGCGGGCCTTCTTCGGATCGCGATGGCAATTGGTGAGCAGCGCCAGAAGGGAAGCGGTGTGGTTCCAGCGGTCGCGGGACGCGGCGTCCGCCATCCAGCAGAGTTGCCGGAGCGTCAGCGGGCCGGGGTCGACGCCGACGATGCCGGCGAGCTCGTAGCCGAGCTTCCAGACGTCGATCGGCTCGCCGCGTCGAGGGCGGTCTCGATCGCCTGCTCGAACTCCGGACTCTCCACCGCCCGCAGCGCCTGGTCGAGCGACGCCGTCTGCCTCCGCTGGGCCGCGGTCGTCACCTTCGCGAACGCCCGCTTGAGCAGCATCCGCTTCCCTTCCTGGAAAAAATCGATGGCCGCCTCGATCAGCGCCACGGCCGCCTTGTCGGCGGATTCCTCATCCAGCGACTCACCGAACTGCTCAGCGGTGATTTCCTTGTCATCCAGCTGCGGCCCCAACAGGGCGACGAGGCAGTCGAACAGGACGAACGGATCGCCGGTGAGTTGGCCCATCACGTCCGATTTCGGATCGACGAGCCGCGTCAGGTCGACGCCGGTCGCCGATTTCACCCGGCGGAGCGACGTGTAATTGATCTCAATCGTCCAGGAGCGTCCCTGGCGGTCCGTGAACGTCTTCATGCGCGGGGTTACTCCTACGTGGTGGTCATCCACTGCGGCGGATGTTCGGCATAGGTCGGCTTGGCGGTCACGCTGACGGTGATCGCCTCTTCGAGCGGCTCGTTGCGGCTGAAGTTCGTGATCGCCATCGTGGCCCGCAGCCCCTGCGAACCGGCCGTGCCCACGGGACCATCCAGGGCGGCGAATTCGATCGGCGTGTTGTTGAAGAACGCATCCTTGATGGCGGTGAACCCGGCGTCGGCCGTGTCCCAGACCATCTCGAACTCGATCGAGCCATCCTTGAGCGTCGCCAGGATCGCTCGCCAGCCGCCGTTGCCGCGGGTGCTGGCGTCCGCCTCGCCGGCTTCGACATTGAGCGTCAGATCCTTGACGTTCTTCATCTCCTGCCAGCTGGGAGTGTCGTAGCTGGCGGAGTTGCGGAAGAGCTTGGCATCGAGTCCGAGACGGACACCCATGTCAGTTGCCTCTCAAGCAGGTTTGGGAAACAGTCCGTCGTCAGTACTCGGCCGGGACCGCATGGCCGGCGGCGACGAGGGCCTGATTCAGGTTCACTTCGCCGGCGATCAGGTCGGCCAGGTAGCGGCCATACTTCTCGGTGACGTCCTTGCGAGTGCGGACCGTTAGCACGCGCATGTCGCCGACCAGGTCATCCAGCAGCGATTCGAGAATCCGGTCATGGAAACCTCCGCCAACATCGCTGGACTTCAGCGCGAAACTGAGCCATCAGTGAGTCGCGACGGAGCTCGAGGACCAGCACGGCATCTCGCTGGCCTTCGTCGAGAACCAGTTCGGTCCCGGACCAGCGGGCGCATTGTCATTCAATGTGATGGCGGCTGTCGCCCAGTACTACAGCGACAATCTGCGGACCGAGGTTTTGAAGGGGATCGAAGAACGTTGTCGCCAAGGCTGGCAGCACGGTCTTGCGTCCTACGGCTACATGAACTGCTCAGAAGAAAGGGATGAACCGATTCGGCCCCATCCGCAGAACTCGAAGGCGGTCGTGCGGGCATTCGAGTTGTACGCCAGTGGTCGGCACACGTTCGAATCGCTGGCCGACCAGCTGGCCGGGGAAGGCTACACCTACCAGAAGAGCAACCCCCGGTTTCATCGCACCGCATTGTCACGCATGCTGCGGAACCGCATCTACGTGGGAGAAATCCGCTGGGGGGAGCGCTACTACACGGGCAAGCACCGTCCCCTCATCGATCGGCGGACATTCGCGATCTGCCAGGATCTGCTGGACGGCAAGATCCGTCGGACGCGGGCCAAGATCGATCACGCGTTCGCGGGCGGCCTGTTCGCCTGCCAGCACTGCGGAGCGTTGATCACGGGCGAACGCATCAAGCGGAAACTGAATGGCGGCGGGGTCCGCGTTCACGAATATTACCGCTGCGCCAACAACCTGCCCGATGAAACGCATCCCACGGTCCGCTGGCGACGGGACGACCTCGAAGACGCGATTATCGCGGACTTATAGACTATTCGCATCCCGGACGACGATCTCGCCGGGTGGTTCCGCACCGCGCTGCAGGCGGCGTTCAGGAACATTGGTGACGTCCAGCGCCAGCAACGCATCGGAAACAAGAAACGCGCCGCCGAGATCGAAGCGATGCAGGAACGCCTTCTGAACGCCTACCTCGCGGGCACGATCGACGAGGCGACGCTGGCCGCCCGCCAGACCCAACTCCGCGACGAAGCCGCCCATGTGGCCGCCACGTTGGCCGCGTGTGGCGACGTCGGCCCCGAGGACGTCCGGGGGGCCTTGGGGGTCTTCGAGTTCGCCCAAAACGCCGCCCAGATCTGGCGCGGTTCAAAGATGGACCAGAAACGCGAGATTCTGGAAGCGGTCTCTTTGAACCGCACACTCGGCGACGTAACTCTCGTTGTGGAAAAGAGAAAGCCGTTTGACGAACTCGCCAAACGGCCTTCTGTTACGAGTAGTCGGGACGACAGGATTCGAACCTGCGACCTCCTGACCCCCAGTCAGGCGCGCTAACCAGGCTGCGCCACGTCCCGTGAAGGCCTGTTGTATGTTGGATGGGCCGGATGTTCAAGGCATCTCTGCCAACGGAATAACGCCCGCCGCGTGTTTCGTCGTGAATCCTGCAAAAGACCGTCGAAGCGCGGCGGCAATGTTGGCCGTGACCGCCGCAAAGACACCGCGAGCGGTTCGCAGGTTCGACCTTCACTTGTAACCGTGAGTTTCCTTCGATCGGAGCGTTTGAGAGACGGCACAGAACGTCGGTGGAGCCATTCGCTCGTCGTTCCGGCTCGATTGCGTGGCTGAAAAATGAAAGCCGCCCCCGGCACTTTGCCGGGGGCGGCGAAACTCTCAAAAATCAGTCGCGAATCGACAGGTTTGTCGAGCCGCATTCCATGCCACTCAGTTCATGCTGAACAGGTTCGACAGCGCACCCTGAGTGCTTGTCTGCTTGCGGTACCGCGACGGGAAGTAGGCTTCCGGGTCTTCCGGGGGAGCCGGGGCCGGAGCGGCTTCGGCATCCATCGGCATGGGGGCCGGGGGAGCCGGAGCAGCGGCCGGGGCCGGAGCCGGAGCAGCGGCCGGGGCCGGAACCGGTGCAACCGGAGCCTGCTTCGCAGGAACGGTCACCGGAGCCGGCGTCGGAACATTGCCGGTCGCAACGCAACCGGCGTCACCGCAACCACCCTGGCAGCAACCTTCGACGACTTCGTAGCCGCAAATCTCAAGAGCCTCTTCCGCCTGATCCCGCACGTTCCGGTCGCAGTCGCCCAGCGCACAGGTCAGGGCGGCGACGACTTCCTGCGAGCAGCAGCAACGTCCCTTGCTGATCAGGTCGCCGATTTCGTCGGCGGCCTGCGCCCGAACCCGCTCGTCGCTGTCGTTCAGCGAATAGACGAGGACGGTCATGATCTCGGGATGGCAACGGCAATCGAAATCGCCGAGCTTGTCGATCGCCTTCGACCGGTCCTTGGCGTAGCAGGAGGTCTGGGCTTCGTAGATCAGCGTCGCGATCTCGCAGGGATCGCCGCACTCCAGCGGCGGTCCGCAGCATTCGCCGGCGCAGCCGGTGTCGCAGCAATCCTCGCTGTGGCCGCACAGGCCGCCGTGCTTCTTATGGCCGCCGAAGAGTTTCTTCAGCAGTCCGCCGCAACCGCTGCGCTTCGTCGAGCAGCCGCTGGGGCCGCACTCGTTGGCGCATCCGGGAGCGACGCCGGCGTCACAGGGAGCGGCGCATTCCGCGGGGCAGCAGCCTTCGTCGCAGCAGGGCGGCTGAAGGTTCGAGCATTCCCGCTGATAGGTGAAGGTCTTCTCACAGGGGCGAGCGACGACGGGGGCGCACGCTTCCGGGCAGCAATCTTCGCCGTGGCTGCCGTGCGAGAACAAGCCGCCGAGCAGGCCGGCCTGAGCCGCCGCAGACATCCCGAACAGGACAGCCGCGGCACTGTATCGAACAGTCCATTTCATCATGACAGCGTCTCCTCTCCATGGGGACGGGTCGTGGCCGCCACCGGGTTGCCTGGACCGTCAGCCTATCGACCGGGGCAATCGAAAAACCGCCCGATCGGGGACGGGTCCTCCGATCGCCCGCGACGCGCGTCGCGATCGGCTGACGTCGGCCGCCGAGGCGGCCACCAGGTTCGGGGCGACGAAAACGTTTTCCACCACGCCGGCGAGACTGATCCTGTCTCGCCGAGGTCGAGTCCTCCGGAGCCATCCTGACTCCCTCACGACTCGGCCAGGTGTTCCCTTCAGCATCCCCGATGCTTCCGGGCTGGACCCAATCATCGGCGACCTCGGAAACACCCCTTGAACCTCTCAAGCCGTTGTAATGAGACGGACTTGCGTCGAACGGACGACCGCTTGTGACGGGCGTGACGGTTGTAGAGGTTCGGGGGCCGTCGACCGACCGGACGTCCCGCACCGTCGTCAGAGTCATGTCACTCTGGGAGCCCTGCAGAGGTCACGGAAACGTTTCCTCGCCTGCCGGTCGTGCCTTCCATAGCGAACGAAGCAGCAGCCCGAGTGCCGACGCATCAACGCAAATGCCCGTGACAGGTGCCGCGGGCAGTCGAGGGACGTTCAGCTACAGCGACCGGCTAGACGCCGAAGTAGTCGCGGTACCAAGCGACGAACCGCGGGACGCCCGCTTCGATGGCGGTCTTCGGATCGTAGCCGAGGTCGCGTTCGGCGAGAGTGAGATCGGCGGACGTCTCGGGCACGTCACCCGGTTGCATCGGCAGCAGTCGTCGCTCTGCCTTCCGCCCGAGGGTCGATTCCAGGACGTCGATCAGATGCGTCAGCTCGACGCTGCCGCGCCCGGCGAGATTGTAGACCCGGTACGGAGCCGCCGCCGCCGAAGGATTCGGCGGGACCGGCATTTCACCCGCGACGGGAATGCGGTCGACGGCACGCACGACGCCGTCGGCGATGTCGTCGACATACGAGAAGTCGCGTCGCATCTTCCCGGCGTTGAAGACCTTGATCGGCTCGCCGGCCAGAATCGCACGGGTGAATAGAAAGAGCGCCATATCCGGCCGTCCCCACGGACCGTAGACGGTGAAGAACCGCAGCCCCGTCGTCGGCACGCCGAACAGATGACTGTAGGTGTGCGCCATCAGCTCGTTCGCGCGCTTGCTCGCGGCGTAGAGACTTACGGGATGGTCGGTCGCGTCGGTCTCGGCGAACGGAGCCTTCACGTTCGCTCCGTAGACGCTGCTACTTGAAGCGTACACGAGATGGGAAATCTCGCGGTGCCGGCAGGCTTCGAGGATGTTCAGAAACCCGGTGACGTTGCTGTCGATGTAGGCCTGAGGATGCGTCAGGCTGTAGCGTACCCCGGCCTGTGCCGCGAGGTGAATCACCCGGTCGAACGGGCCGAGTGATGCAAACGTGTCGGCGACTGCGGACTTGTCCTCGACGCCGGCTTTCACAAACGTGAAGCCTGGCCGGCTCTCCAGCCGCGCAAGCCGCGCCTGCTTGAGCGAGACGTCGTAATACGGATTCAGGTCATCCAGCCCGACGACTTCGTCGCCCCTGTCAAGCAACGCCAGCGAAACGTGGCTGCCGATGAATCCGGCGGCGCCGGTGACGAGGAACTTCACGCCCGACCCTCCGCCACAAGTGTGCGATAGTACTCGATCGTCTGTTTCAGACCCGTTTCAAGGTCGACGCGAGGCTCCCAGTCCAAAAGACGGCGAGCTTTCGAGATGTCGGGACGCCGCCGGGTCGGGTCGTCCGGCGGCAGCGGCCGCATCTCAAGCGGCGATTTCGATCCCGTGAGTTTGAGGGTCGCCTCGGCGAGTTGCCGCATCGAGTATTCGTCGGGGTTGCCGACGTTGACCGGGCCGGGGTCGCCGCCCTCGTGGTCCATCAGCCGCATCATGCCGTCGATCAGATCCGAGACATAGCAGAACGACCGCGTCTGCTCTCCGTCGCCGTAGATCGTCAGCGGTTCGCCCTTGAGCGCCTGGACGATGAAGTTCGACACGACCCGTCCGTCGCCGGGGTCCATCCGCGGACCATAGGTGTTGAAGATCCGCATCAACCGCACTTCCATCCGGTGTTCCTGGGCGTAGTTCACACACAAGCTCTCGGCGACGCGCTTGCCTTCGTCGTAACAGCTGCGAGGGCCGATGGGGTTGACGTTCCCCCAATAGTCTTCGGTCTGGGGGTGAACTTCCGGGTCGCCGTAAACTTCGCTGGTGCTCGCCTGGAGCAGCCGCGCCTTGCAGCGCTTGGCGAGACCCAGCACGTTGACCATGCCGACCGTCGAGGTCTTGATCGTCTTGATCGGGTTGTACTGGTAATGGATCGGCGAAGCCGGGCAGGCGAGGTTGTAGATCTGCTCGGCTTCGAAGTAGAGCGAATGCACGATGTCGTGCCGGACCAGCTCGAACCGCGGATGCCCGACGAGGTGCAGGACGTTCTCCTTGCGGCCGGTGAAGAAGTTGTCGAGACAGATCACCTCGTCGCCGCGCTCGATGAGCCGGTCGCACAGATGACTGCCGAGAAACCCGGCTCCGCCGGTGACGAGGATGGTTTTCATGAAGAACGGGAGAAGTGAGGACGGAAGAACGAAGGAGTGCAAAGGCGAGCCGCAGGCGTGAGCCTGCGGGTCATATGAGGGCGCGCGGGAACAACCAATCAGCCGTGCGAGCGTAAACGACGGGGTATCCTCTCGCAACGTCACCGCCGAGAAGAGAAGAGGGACTGCCCGACGGGACTATCGGCCGAGCACGACGTCGATGCCGTTCAGCACCAGCGTCAGCTTCTTTTGCGGCAATCGGGCGGTCCGTTCGCCGAGGTATGCCCGATCGACCGCCATGATTTGCGACACGTAGGCAACCGATTCCTTCGGCAGTCCGGTGAGCTTTGCGGAGAGTAGAACGTTGCCCGGCGCGTCGGCCCCGTCAGATTGCTCGTCAGCGGCACGCAGACGACCGTCGCCAGCCGACTTCGGTTGAGATGATCCCCCTGGACGACGACCGGCCGGCGGAAGTCGAGACCGGACCCGACAGGGTCGGGCAAATCGGCCCACCAGACTTCGCCCTGCCAGACGTCTACCACTCGGTTCGCTCCAGAACGCGCTGCGCCGCGGCTGCCGTAAAGACGTCGCTTGATTCGCCGAGTTGGGCGACCACGGCGTTCATCGCCTCGGTCACTTCGTCAGAACCGTGCCTCGCCAGGTACTCGGCGAGCGCCTCCGCATAGAGCTGACTCCGCGACTTTCTCGTTCGCCGGGCGTGTTTTTCGGCGGCACGGAAGACATTGTCCGGTAATGAGATCGCCGTTTTCATACCGTGAATATAATCGAGGCGCGATCGCAATTAAGCGCGACTGGTTCACGCCGCCGAAGACGGTTCCTCATCCTCGCGACCGAACGGCGAGTCCTCTTGTTGCTCCGCAACCCGGCCAGCCCTGAACGGCCCGGCCGCGCCATCTATGAAGAGCGCGTTGTCAAGCCAAAATCAAGAAATCGCAAACCGGGGCCGCCCTGATAGCGTCTTCAAGGCTCTTGAACCGGTGAGGCGGCGGATGTACTGCTACTGACATTGTGAATCGAGCGGCGCGCGATACGGTTCGCGATTCGCGACTGGCAGGGGGCGAGCGGTGTTCGGCGACGACTCAGAGTCTCTCCGGCTGACTTCATTCCATTTCGTCTCACCGTGAAGAGGACCAATACGCGGAACAGAAATGAGCGCTGCGCAACGGCGATACCGCCGTCTGCTTTTTCCCGTCGTCGCGATCACGGCAGCCTTCGTCGTGAGTTTTCTGGCGGCGCGCATGCGTCCATCGTCCGATCGGGTTCCGAGCGCGCCGGTGGATGCGGGCGTTGGAAGCACTGTCGCAGAAGCCGCGAACTCGCAAACGCCGCCCGGAATGGTGTGGATTCCCCCGGGCGAGTTCACCATGGGCAGTCGTGACGAGAGCGCGCCGCGCAATGAGCAGCCGCCGCTTCATACCGCAGTCGACGGTTTCTGGATCGATCGCCGCGAAGTCACGAATGCCGAGTTCGCGAAGTTCGTCGACGCGACGGGATACGTCACAACCGCCGAGCGCGCCGTCGAGTGGGAAGAGTTGCGTCGGCAGCTTCCGCCCGGCACGCCGAGACCCGACGACAGCACCCTGGTCCCCAGCTCGCTCGTCTTCGTCCCGCCCGACGAACCGGTGACGCTCGACGATCCTTCAGGATGGTGGCGGTGGACACCGGGGGCGAACTGGCGGCATCCGGAGGGACAGGCCTCTTCAATCAGCAAACGGCCGAATCATCCCGTCGTCCATGTCTCGTGGGACGATGCGGCCGCCTATGCCGCTTGGGCGGATAAGCGACTGCCGACCGAGGCGGAATGGGAATATGCCTCTCGCGGCGGACTTGGCGCGAAGCGCTTCGCGTGGGGCGACGAGCCTCCGACGGACGCCGTCGCCAACATCTGGCAGGGAGACTTTCCGCACCGAAACACGAATCTCGACGGCTTCGCCGGCACGGCGCCGGTCGGATCTTTCCCGCCGAACGGTTACGGTCTGTTCGACACGGCCGGCAACGTGTGGGAGTGGTGTGCCGACTGGTATCGGGCGGACGAGTTGGCCCGGCTCGCCGCAGAATTGCCGGAGGGTGAACTCTGCCGCAACCCGGCTGGGCCACGCGAGAGTTGGAACCCCGCCGAGCCGCTCTCGCCGTCGCGGGTGACGAAGGGCGGCTCGTTTCTCTGTCATGTGACGTACTGTGAAAGCTACCGGCCTGCCGCCCGTCGCGGAACCGCCGTCGACACGGGCATGTCGCACCTCGGCTTCCGATGTGTGAAGGACGCGCGGTCGCCCGCGGAGCGTGCAACGACGAAGGAATCGGGATGACCAAACCTCGCGCCGTTTCTTTTCCGCTGCGGGCCGTCCTCTCGACAGCGTTCGTCGCCGTCGCTTCGGTCGCAAGTGCGCAACCAGACCGCGCCCCCTTGCCGTCATGGAACGACGGCGACGCGAAGCGGGCGATCGTCACCTTCGTCGAACGGGTGACGAAGGAGGGTGGCCCAGACTACGTCCCGCGGGAAGATCGGATCGCCGTCTTCGACAACGACGGTACGCTCTGGTGCGAGCAGCCGTTTTATTTCCAGGCGCTGTTCGCCCTCGACCGCGTCAAGGCGATGGCTCCCGACCATCC
>JBAQZJ010000524.1:0-4879 GCA_049790855.1 Planctomycetaceae bacterium
CGACGTGGGTTCGCCGAGAAGCGCTCCCTGACGGTCGCGGCTCTGATCGCGCGGCGCTGATCGGGGTGTCATGCGGGAACGAGTCGGCATAGACTTGGCCTAGGTCAAGGGGACCGGCGCTAAAGTGCCGAGCGGCCGTTTCTACGCACCGGCAGGCTGACGCCTGCCGCTCACCTTGTGAAGTACGAGGGCCGATCTATGCCGATTCGCTGGTTTGCGTTGCTCGCCGTATTCCTTCCAGGCGTCGTCGGCGCCCAGCCGCGCGATGCCTTCGAGCAAGCGCGGCAGCATATGGTCGATGAGTTCATCGAGGCCGAGGGCGTGACGAACGAACGTGTCCTGAAGTCGATGCGGACGACGCCGCGACACGAGTTCGTGCGGCCGGGTGACGTCCGGTCGGCATATCACGATTCAGCGCTGCCGATCGGTCACGGGCAGACGATCAGCCCGCCGTTCATCGTCGCCTACATGACCGAAACGATCGACCCGCAGCCGACCGACAAGATTCTGGAAATCGGCACCGGCAGCGGCTACCAGGCCGCCGTTCTGTCGCCGCTCGTCCAGGACGTCTACACGATCGAGATCGTCGAGGAACTCGCGCGCAGTGCCAGGCGGAAGCTCGAATCGCTCGATTACGACAACGTGCATGCGAAAGCCGGCGACGGCTACCAGGGCTGGCCCGAACATGCCCCGTTCGACAAGATTATCGTCACCTGCTCGCCCGAACAGGTGCCTGCGCCGCTCGTCGAACAACTCGCCGAAGGCGGCAAGCTGCTGATTCCGCTCGGCGAGCGTTACCAGCAGGTCTTCTATCTGTTCGAGAAACGAGACGGGAAGCTCGCCGCGAGCAAGCTCATTCCGACGCTGTTCGTGCCGATGACGGGAGTCAGCGAGGAACGCCGGCAACAGCTGCCCAATCCTCTCCATCCGGAAGTCGTCAACGGCGGATTCGAGGAGGATGCGAACGACGACGGGCGGCCCGACGGTTGGCACTATTTGCGGCAGTCGACGATTCGCGAAGGCGACGCCGCCGGCGGCGATCGCTCGCTGACGATCGAGAATGCCGATCCCGGACGCCTCGCGCAAGCTCTCCAAGGCTTTGCGATCGACGGTCGCAAGATCGCGGGACTCGATCTTTCCGCCTCGATGTGGTCGAAGGACGTGCGGAGCGGTCCAAGCCGCGGCGACCGTCCCGGCATCGTGCTGTTGTTCTTCGACCAGACGCGCAAGACGATCGGCGCCGCTCGCATCGCCCCGCCGATCGAATCCGACGGCTGGTCGCAACGTTCGCAACGCGTTCCCGTGCCGATTCAGACCCGCGAAGCGATCCTCGCCGTGACCCTCGGCGGCGGGACGGGGGAACTGGGCGTCGATGAAGTCACGGTGAATGCAGTCGCACGATAGAATAATGAGCCGCCACGCTCAGCGCGCCCGGGAGCGCGCCAGGTCAGCGAGCCGCCGGGTTGACCCCGGCGGCCTTTCCCCTCGACACGCCCATGCTCCTGCCGCCGGGATGAACCCGGCGGCTCGCCATGCTCACGATTGTTCGTTCGTCATGTCTCCCGCCGATTCCAGCCACTCTCCAGACGACGATCTCGCCGCGAAAGAACGATTCTGTTCGTTCGATCTTTCCGGCTGGACGCTGTTGCGACTGACAGGCCGCGACGCCGTCAAGTTCCTGCACAACTTCTGCACGAACGACATTCAACGACTCTCACCCGGCGCAGGCTGCGAGGCGTTCATCACCAACGTGAAAGCCCGCGTGCTCGGCCATGTGTTCGCTTATCGCGATGATCCGACGACGCTGACGCTTCTCGCCTCACCCGGACAGGGGACGACGCTTGTTCCGCATTTCGATCGTTACGTCATCACCGAAGACGTCGCGATCGCCGATCTGACCAATGAGTCGGATCTTCAATTACTGACCGGACCTCAGCTTGCCGACGCGGACACGGCACGGAACCTGTTCGGCCCGCCGACCGGTCCGTCGGAAACGATTCGCCGCGTCGATCTGCTCGGACAGCCGGGGTGGCTGCTCGAACGTTCTCGCAAGGCTGCGGCCAATTCTCCGGGATCGAACGTCGTTCGCCCCGGCGATCGTTCGGCCTTCGAATCGCTCCGCATCGGAGCCTGCTTCCCGTACTACGGCGTTGACGTCACCGAAGACCAGCTTGCCCCCGAGGTCGGCCGGCCGTGGGCGATCAGTTACACGAAGGGCTGCTATCTCGGCCAGGAACCGATCGCCCGCATCGACGCCCTTGGGCACGTCAACAAACTGCTGCGAGGCTTGCGGCTGGAATCCGGCCCGGTTCCCGAACGCGGAGCCACGATCATCGCCGACGACAAAGAGATCGGCAGCGTGAAATCGGCGACGACCAGCCATGCCGATGGCCGACCGATTGCGCTGGGTTTCCTGCGATCGAAGTTCGCCGAACCGGGAACCAATGTCGTCGTTCGCACGGAGGGCAGTGAGGTGCCGGCAACGGTGTTCGGTCCTGTTGATGAATCAGGTGGCACGCCCTGATAAGGGCGTGGTCGATCGCGCATCGCCACGCCCTTCCTGTCGTCAGGGCGTGCCACCCGAGCCGATGCCCCCGGACGGAATCGAACCGTCGACACCCGGTTTATAAGACCGGCGCTCTCACCACTGAGCTACGGGGGCGGAGAAGGATTCTCCGGCCCCGTATTCGACGATACCCGTTGAACATGGTGCTTACCCTCCGCCCACCAGCGTCACGATCTCCAGCCGGTCGCCTTCGGAAAGCACACAGTCGCCGTGCTTCGCACGGGGGACAAGCTCGCGATTGCGTTCGACGGCGCAGAACTTCGCCTTGCGGCCTAAGTCGTCGAGCAGGTCGGCGAGCGTCGTACCGGCCGGCACGTCGCGATTTTCGTCGTTAACGGTGATCGTCATCATGGCTCGCATGTGTGCGAGTGTAGGCGTCACTGTTGCGGCAGACAACCGGTCCTGACTCCTGACCTGCCCCGCCCTCACACCGCCTCGGCCTTCGCCCGGCTGCGGGGATGCGGACGGACCGGCGGGTTCGCGGCCAGGCCTTCGGCGCTGATGTAGTTGACGACTTCCTGCGCCATGCCGTCCATTTCCATCACGAGGTTGTCAATGCGGGCGGCGAGATAGGTGTAGAGAATCAGGCAGGGAATCGCGATCGCCAGGCCCAACGCCGTCGTCGACAGGGCCGTCACGATGCCGACGGCGAGTTCCTGGGCGCGGTTGCCGCCGTCGCTGCCGGCGAGATCGAAGAACGCCATCATCATGCCAATCACGGTGCCCAGCAGCCCGATCAGCGGGCTGACGGTCGCGACGCTGTTCACGATTCGCAGGTGCTTGCGAAGCAGGGCGACCTGCCGTTCGCCGCCGTCGATGATCGCCTGTTCGACCTCGACGCTCGGCTTGCCCCACTTGCGAACGCCGTGGGCGAAAACGTGGGCGACCGGGCTGTCGTTGTCTTCGCACAGGGCCAGCGCCGAGCCGGGATCGAGCTGGCCGAGCCGCAGCAGATTCAGGAAACGATCGACGAACGGCCGCGGGATGACGCGGCTATTCCGCAGGACGACGAGCCGCTCGACGCCGAACCAGATCGCGATCAGACTCGCGACCAGAAACGGCGCGACGCTGCCGAGCGTGGCGCCGGGGTTCTCGCGGATCAGCTCGGCCGGCGACATTCGCCCGTCGTCTTCGGCCGCCGGGGCTTCCTCCGAAGGTTCCTCGCTGACGGGCGGAAACGGATCGGGAGCGACCGGCTGCGGGCCATCCTGCGCGACGGCAAGCGGCGCGAGGATCGCCAGCAGCATTGCCGCCAACATCGCTCGAAGGTGGGGAATCGACAGGCTCTCCATTGCGTCTCCGAGACGGCCGGTGTCCGTCTCTCCATCTTAGCAGATCGACGGGGGGACGGCATCAGAGCCGCGACCGTCAGGGAGCGATCATCGGGCAACCCACGGCGAGAGGCGCTCCCTGACGGTCGCGGCTCAGAGGCAGGCGGCTCAGGCGACGCGGCGCGACAGCGCCGTCTCTTCCGCCCAACGGCAGCACGAGGTCGAAAAGGCGGTGACGGCGGCGATTCGACGACGCCAGTCGGCCGGACTGAGCGGCTTGCCCGGGGCTTTCCACGCGGCGATCGCATAGGCCGGTCGGGCGTTCTCGCGGAGAAATCCGAGGAACGGACGCTCGGGAATGACGGCGAATTCCGCCTGTCCGGGAAGGACGGCAACATGTTGCTCGAGGCACTCCGGGGCATGACCGCCGGTCATCCGCCCGAGGTGGTTGACCAGTAGAAACGTTCCCTGCGGCCGGACGGCGTTGACGAGCCGGGCGGTTCGCTCGATGGCTGTCGGCGAGATCAGCGACCGTTCGCCCGGCCGTGCCTGATTCCGGTCGAGCCAGATGACGGCATCGTGCGGGTCGTCGCTGGGGCCGGCATCGGCGACGGCGACGTCCATGCCCAGATATTCGAGGAACGCCGCGGCAGAAGCCGCCGCATCGCCGGCGACGAGCACTCGCGAACCGATGCCGAGTCCGCCGGCCGAGACGAGGTGTCGCAAAACGGTGCGGGGCAGCGGAACGGTCGGAGCGTCGGCCCGAGGGCGAAGCGACATCGAACGAGTCCGCCAGAGGCCATCCATGGCGGCTCCGGGAGACGGGCAGTGACGATGTATTCACAAACGAACGCGGCTCGACCGGAGAATTCCGATGTTCTAGGAACCGGGCCGGAATGTAGAACCGTCCGTGAAAAGCGTCAACCGCGAGTTGGCGACGAATCGCGATGCGGCACGCGAGGAGTGGTCGAACACCGCCTCGGCAACTCGCCGACACGGCTGCGTCGTCGGTTCCCCTCTCCCTGGGGAGAGGGGTTAGGGG
>JBAQZJ010000525.1:0-2798 GCA_049790855.1 Planctomycetaceae bacterium
CTTCGCAAGCCCGACGCGGCAGCGAGGGAATGTCCAGCCAACTCGATTCCCGCCGTTTCGCAAGCACGAAATCCGAAAACGAAAAATGCCCGCGTCATCTTGCGATGATGCGGGCGAATGACCCCTAGGGGATTCGAACCCCTGTTCTCGGACTGAAAATCCGATGTCCTGGACCTGACTAGACGAAGGGGCCGCTTCTCGCACTCTATCGGATTCAGCCGGATCGACAACCAAACGTGGTTCAGGTTCGGCTGAAGCCGCGAAAGAATCGGTCACAAGGTCCGGCAGGACCGCCACAGCCGTTACGTCGCCGGGGCGCTTTCCCCGTTGATGCGTTCATTCTGAATCGCGTCGTAGACCTCTTTGCGATGCACCGGAACCTCGCGGGGAGCCTCGATGCCCAACCGAACCTTGTCGCCGCGGATTTCGACCACGGTCAACACGATCCGGTCGTCGATCACGATCGATTCGTTCTTTTTTCGTGAGAGCACGAGCATAGTCGCCGCTCCGCGACCGCAGGCATCGCCGGCGAGGCCGGGTCAGGGCCGCCGCCGGTGGGATCCGTTTTCCTCAACAGATCCCAGTATCGCAGATTTTATGCCCAGTCGTGAGCGCGGTCAAGCATCCTCCACCGGGGACGGACTTTACGTCAAGCCCCCGACCGATCGGCCTGTCGCGTCCCCCGCCAATGCGACGGAGGACGCTTTCACTTAAGCCACTTGCAGGTATCGAGTTGCGCTCGAAATATCCGACGAGCGCTGAGTGGATGACTCGCCCGATGACCTGCAATCGGCCTCAGATCATCTCTTTGAGACCCTTGAGCGCGCGAACCTTGATCACCTCTTTGGCCGGACGAGCGGGAATCTGCACTTCCGCTCCGGTCTGCGGGTTCCGGCCGGCGCGTGCCGGCGTCGCTTTGCGCATGTGGACATAGACCTTCATCAGCCCGGGGATGTTGAAGACCCGCGGACCTTTCTTGCCCATGTTCTCTTCGAGCAACTTCGTCATTTCGTCGAAGACCGAACCGACGTCCTTCTTCGTCAGGCCCGTTCGCTCGGCGAGCGTGGCGTAGGTCTCGGACTTCGACAGCGGCTTCGGTTTCCCGGCGGCGGCCTTCTTCACCATCGTCCACTCCTGCTCGGAAATGAGGCTCAAAAGGGGTCGATCGAACTGCAGTGTTCGCTTCGCACGACGGCGAAGTTGTGCCGTAGTAAAATGACGGTCGAGCGACTTGTCAACGAATGGCCACAGGAAATGCGTGTTTTTTCAAGGGGAAACGTCGGCCGTCGGCGCGGCCGACCGCGGCGTCCGTCGTCGCGTCACCGCTGGCGAAGCAGCATTTCGTTCGACAGAATGAGATGATCATTTCTGAATCCAGGGCCGATTCCGTCGGTCAACGGCCTGAAACGCGTCGGGAGTTCGCAATGCCCGAGATCATTCTGAGGAGCGGAAAACGGGCCGGTCGTAGAATCACGCTGCCTGCCGGCGAAGTCGTCATCGGACGTGACGAGGGCTGCCGCATTCGCCTGACTTCGTCGGACGTCAGTCGCAGGCACTGCCTGCTTCGCAGCCGCGGCGAAGACGTCGTCGCTTCGGATCTCGGCAGTCGCAACGGCACCTTCGTGAACGAGTCGCCGATCGCCGGTCCGACTCTGTTGCGGCCGGGCGATCTGCTGCGCGTCGGGCCGTTCCTGTTCCAGGTGCCCGGCTCGGCGGAACGGCGAATGTCGGACGAAGAGATCTCCGGCTGGCTGACCGTGGAAGGCAACGTCGCCGGCGCGCCTCCCGCCGGCGTCAAGAACGAGACGACGCTCATGGACGAAGTCGACGACGAGAAAGGCCCTCAGTCGCCGCCGGAAACGACGCTCGCTCCTGCGCTCATGCCCGACGCGAAAGACCCGATCGTCACTCAGGCGGTCGACGTCATTCGAGAATACTGGGCCGGCAAAAAAGGCCGACGCTGAACAGCGTGATCAGAGCCGCGACCGTCAAGGAGCGCTTGACGGCACAGGTTCGTCGAGAAGCGCTTCCTGACGGTCGCGACTCTGAAGTCTGAAATACCATGCGGATCATTGCCGGGCGGTTTCGCCGACGTCAACTCGCCGCCTCACCCGGAACGACCACGCGGCCGTTGACCGATCGCGTGAAGGAGCACCTGTTTCAGCGACTCGGTCCGTTCGACGGAGAGCGGGTGCTCGACGTGTTTGCCGGCACAGGCACGATCGGTCTCGAAGCGCTGAGCCGCGGAGCCGATTCGGTGGTCTTCATCGAGCGCGACCATCAGGCGTTCGCATTGCTGCGGCAGAACGTCGCGATGCTCGAGGTTGCCGACGAAACGTTCTGCTGGCGGGCCGACGTCTTTCGCTGTTCGTTCCGCCCGAAGGGTCTCGACGAGCTGCTGCCCTACGACCGCATCTTTTTCGATCCGCCGTATGCGATCGCCGATCAGATCCGTCCGGGAACGCCGCTCTACAAATCGCTGGAGAGGCTGGCCCGCCCGGAGATCGCTTCCGACGTCGTCGAACTCGTGCTGCGCGTGCCGCTGCGCCAGCAGATCGTCCTTCCCGGCGTCTGGGAATGCAGCGAGCTGCTGTCGATGGGCGACATGGCGATCCACTGGCTGCGACGAACGGGGGCAGCCGGCGACGGCTCGGAAGACGGTCACGCGGAAGCGGGGGAAGAATAACTCGTGTTCCGACGAGCGGCTGGCGTCAGCCTGCCGGTGGGTGTCGCCATTCTACAGCGTCGCCGATTTCCTCGCTGGCGCGTCGGGCTTGCGAATTGCCTTTGTTCGCAAG
>JBAQZJ010000526.1:0-3209 GCA_049790855.1 Planctomycetaceae bacterium
GAAAATCGGGAATGAATTTTACGAGGCGGTCCAACGCATACTCCGGCCGGCAGTCGGCACCGCTCTCTGCGGAACAGATTTCACCGCCGAGGACACAGAGAGCGCAGAGAAGCAATTTCTCCGCGACCTCTGCGATCTCCGCGGTGAACCACTTTCCTTGGCGTCTTTGTGTGAGACTCCCGCTGTGGTCGGGAGACCTCGCCATGGCAGGGGCAGGCGACCTCGTCGCGGCACCGCCCACAGAATGAGGCGCGATCGTCCACGACGAGCGCGGGTCACTCGTGCCGCAGGGCTTCGATCGGGTCCATCCGCGCCGCCGAGCGGGCCGGGTAGACTCCGAACACGATGCCGATGCCGACGCTGATCAGGAACGCGAGCGGCAGGCTCCAGACGGCGAGCGTCGGCTCCATTTCGGTGAACATCCGGCCGGCGTCGCTTTGCGATTCCGGCGGTCCGTCGAGCACGAACGTCGTGACGACGTACTGCATCCCCATGAACGCCGGCGGCGTCGCCAGACCGAGCAGAATGCCGATCACGCCGCCCGTGCCGGCGAGCACGACCGTCTCGGTCAGGAACTGCTGGAGGATGTCTTTTTGCTTGGCGCCCAGCGCCCGGCGGATGCCGATTTCGCGAGTCCGCTCGGTGACGGTCGCGAGCATGATGTTCATGATCCCGATGCCGCCGACCAACAGGCTGATCGCCGCGATCGAGCCGAGCACGATGTTGAAGATCTGGCGGATCTGGTCGGCCTGGCGAAGCAGTTCCATCGGCACGACGACCGACCAGTCCTGCTTGGCGTGCATCCGCTGGAGCGTTTCGCGGACGGCCTCGGCGGTGGGAATGACGTTCTTCGGATCGTCGATCTGCAGCGTGATCTGATTCAGCTCGACCTGCTCGTAGGTCCGCGACCCGGCCTGCTGCTGGATGATCAGGTCGCCGATCCGGGCCTGAAACGTGCGAATCGGAATGTAGATGTCGTTCGCGTAATCCTGCGCGGCGAGACTGCCGCCAATGGCGCTCGTGGCCCCGCGCGGCTTCATGACGCCGACGACGGTGTAGTACTGGTTGCCGATGCGGACCGCCTGCTTGAGCGGGTCGTCGTAGCGGAACAGCCGTTCGGCGACCTCGTAGGCGAGCACGCAGACGTTGTCGAACCGTTCCTGGTCGCGATCGGTGATGAAGCGCCCGCGGGCGATCGACAGGTTGTTCAGCTCGCGGTAAGCCATGGTGCAGCCGACGACGCGGGCGATCATCTGCTGATCCTGCCGGCGGACCTCCTGGCTCGCCTCGCGAATCGGGACGGCTTTCGTGACGCTCGGCAGCGTGCCTTCGATCGCGTCGAAGTCGTCGCGCGTCAGCCCGTAGACGAGGATGCGCGACTGTCCAGAGCCGCCGCTGCTCGCCTCGGCGGGCGGTTTGACCGTCACGGCGATCACGTTCGTCGCCCCGAGCTGCAGCACCTGCCGCTGGGCCTGCTTGCTGGCCCCCTCGCCGATCGAGAGCATCGCGACGACGCTGAACACGCCGAACACGATGCCCAGCATCGTCAACCCGCTGCGCAGTTTGTGCAGCAGCAGGCTTTTGAGGGCGAGTTGAACGGTGCGAATGAGGCGGAGCATGGTTAGCGATTAGCTTTTGGTCGTAGGTCAGGCTCCCGCCTGACATGTAAGGTTTTTAGGCCGACGTCAGGAATGAACCACGGAACACACGGAAGGACACGGAAAAGGTTTCAGGGAACCACAAACGACATGATACATGTGAAAGGACAGGGCGAATGATCGAGTGTTTACGAGTGAGGCCAGCCTTGGTCGAGCTTGCGAGAAAGTCTCTCGCCATGGTCGATGCGATGTTCGCGCGTCTCGTTCTCCCCGTCGGAGTGCATGATCGGTCCATACTGGAACCGGTCGCGGACCTTCTCGATTTGCTCGACGATTGAATGCAATTCGAGCCATGTATTGGCGGGCTTTAACCGGTCACCGTCTGTTGAGAGTTGGCGTCCTGCGTGGACGATCGAGAGCAACCAGTGAATATAGCCGGTCGGTAGCTCAAACGTATCCCACTCGTGCCCATGCTCGCAGCGCAACGTTCTCTTGTATGCTTTCGGTGTCGCCTCATCGACGGGCTCGCTGCCGAACGACCGCTTCACGTTCGTTGAAACGTCGTGGTGGCACTTCGGGCACCACTTCGTCGTTGCATCTTTTCGTTCCGACATCGTCTTTTCGTTCCGACATCGTCCAGCCCGCCTTTCCGTGTGTTCCGTGTGTTCCGTGTGTTCCGTGTCTTCCGTGGTTCTTTCTTTTCGAGTGATTCGTGGTTCCCGTCACCCCGGAAAGATGCCTTCCCCCGCGATCAATCCGTCCTTCATATAAATCGCCCGTTTGGCGCGCCGGGCGACGTTCGGTTCGTGCGTGACCATGATGATCGTGCGGCCTTCGTCGTTGAGTTCCTCGAACAGCCGCAGGATCTCTTCTTCGGTCTTGCTGTCGAGGTTGCCGGTCGGTTCGTCGGCGAGAATGATTTGCGGGTTGTTGACGAGCGCCCGCGCGATCGCGACGCGTTGCTGCTGACCGCCGGAAAGCTGGTACGGCCGGTGATCGAGCCGGTCGCCGAGTCCGACGCGGCGGGCGATCTCGTGGATGTAGTCGCGGTCTTCGCTCGTGAGATCGCCGCTGTCGCGGTAGAGCAGCGGCACCTCGATGTTCTCGAGCACCGAGTATTGTGCGATCAGGTTGTAGCTCTGGAAGACGAACCCGATCATCCGGTTGCGGATTTCGGAGAGATCGTCGTCGTCCATTTGCGACACGTCGTGCCCGCCGAGGATGTAGTTTCCTCCGGTCGGCCGGTCGAGCGCGCCGAGCAGGTTGAGCATCGTGCTCTTGCCGCTGCCCGAGCTGCCCATGATCGCGACGAAGTCGCCTTCCGGAAACTCGGCCGAGACGCCTCGCAGCGCGTGGACGGTCACCTCGCCGAGCAGGTAGTGCTTGTGAAGCTCGATGATCTGGGCTGCAAGCCGCATAAATGTTCGCTGCCGGTGGTCTGAATCACCGTTTCATTGATGAAGCCCAATTGCCGCAAAGAAGCACAAAAGGACGCAAGAAAATGTGGTCTTGTTTGACACTTTGACGTTCGATGCGTTTTTCCTGTTTGCGTTCTTTGCACCTCTTTGCGGCCAATCTTCTGCCACGAATGTCCAGGGATCAGGATGGTTC
>JBAQZJ010000527.1:0-15606 GCA_049790855.1 Planctomycetaceae bacterium
ATGTGGGATGTGGGATGTGGGATGTGGGATGTGGGATGTGGGATGTGGGATGTGGGATGTGGGATGTGGGATGTGGGATGTGGGGAAGGCGGGCGTCAGCCTGCCGGTGGGTGCGTACGTGCAATCCGCGTGAATCGCGACACGACGCAGGTGACCCGACGCGGGTCGTGATCGAGCGCTGAAGGAACACGCGACGCACTCGGCAGGCTGACGTCCGCCGCTCGCCGGCAACTTGCGTCGGGATCGAAGGCGGCTTAGAGTGTCGAATGCTTGGAGACAATCGCGCGGAAGGTCTGCGCGGCGGGCGGCGAATCGGTAAAGTTCCCGCGAAAATTTCCGGGAACCCCCGAATCTACGCCAACGCCGCTTGGTGGCCTTGGCGTACTCCGCTACGGAAGGCGTTCTGCCGGCCTCTTTTTTTTCCAAATCAAGCATAGTTCTTCCCGTCCTCGGAGACGTCGCGAAAAGGCCCCCGATGCAATCGGAACCCGTCATCGAGATTCGTCACCTCACGAAGGTCTATCGGGACTTCTGGGGACGCAAGAAAGTCCAGGCTCTGAATGCACTGAGTCTCGACGTCCACCGAGGCGAAGTGTTCGGCCTGCTTGGTCCGAACGGCTCGGGTAAAACGACGACTCTCAAACTGCTGCTGGGGCTGCTGTTTCCGACCGAGGGCGAAATTCGCGTCCTCGGCCGGCCGGCGACCGACGTCGAGAAGAACCAGAAGATCGGGTACTTGCCCGAAGAGTCGTACCTCTACCGTTTCCTCAACGCCGAAGAGACGCTCGATTTCTACGGACGGCTGTTCGGTTTGCCCTCGGCCGAACGCAAACGCCGCGCCGACGAGCTGATCCATCTGGTGAAGCTTGATCACGCCCGCCGACGGCAGCTCAAAGAGTACTCAAAGGGCATGACGCGCCGGATCGGACTGGCCCAAGCCCTGATCAACGATCCGGAGATCATCTTTCTCGACGAGCCGACGAGCGGTCTCGACCCCAACGGGCGGCGTGACGTCAAGGATCTGATCCTGCACCTCAAGAAGCAGGGCAAGACGGTGGTCATGTGCAGCCACCTGCTCGCCGAGATCGAGGACGTTTGCGACCGCGTCGCGATTCTCTTCAACGGCGAACTGAAGCTGCTGGGGACGGTCGATCAATTGCTGGAATCGCAGGGCGAGACGCAGTTCCGCACGACCGCCGTTTCGCCCGAGGCGGTCAAGGAGATCGAGGCGGTGCTCGCACGCCACGGTGCGCGGCTCGAGAACGTCTCGCACCCGAAACGGACTCTCGAAGACCTGTTCCTCGACACCGTCAGCGCGAGTGCGGCTCGGCCGGGGCAGCGATTCATCGAGACGCCGTCGGCACCGGGCGGAAACGGCGCTCTCGCCGATCGCGCTGCGGAAACGGCTCCGACGGCGAAGTAGCGCGGCGACCACCCGCCCTGCGACGATTCCTCGACTTCATCCTCCGATCTTCCGTTCGCTCCCATGCTGACGTTCAATCCTGAACCGTTCGAGTTCCTGCCCGCGCTGTGGCTGTGGGTGAGGGTTGTCGCGTCTGTGCTGCTTTTCGCGGTTACCAGCACGTCGCTCATCAGTTTGATCATCGGCGGTCCGCGCGGTCCTCTCAACATGCTCAAGGCGTTGGCGAGCGGCATCGTCGACCTAGTTCGGATCTCGCCGGGACGAACGTTCGCGATCGCGCAACTGACGTTTCGCGAGGCCGTTCGCCGCAAGGCGCTGCTCGTGTTCGGCGTGTTTGCGGTGCTGTTCATGTTCGCCGGCTGGTTCCTGGCGGACGCCGACCAACGGCCCGACGAGCAGGTGAAGGTGCTTGTCTCGTTCGTGCTGACGGCGATCACGTTTCTGATCCTGCCGGTCGCGCTGCTGCTCGCCTGCTGGGGAATTCCCGAAGACATCCGTCGCCGCAGCATGCATACGATCGTGACCAAACCCGTCCGCCGCAGCGAAATCGTGCTGGGGCGGATGCTGGGCTACGTCGGCGTCAACACGCTGATTCTGCTCGTCATGGCGCTGGTCGGCGTCTTCTGGGTGCATCGGCAGGCGCCCGGGTCGGCCGAGTCGGCGCTCGTCAGCCGGGTGCCGATCTTCGGCACGCTCTCGTTTCTCGACAAGGAAGGCAAACCGAAGGACAAAGGCATCAACGTCGGCGACATCTGGGACCATCGCTCCTACATCGAAGGGGCGTCGCCGGAACGGGCGATCTACGTCTTCAACGGCGTCACGCCCGACGCGCTGACGATCCTGCGGGATCCGAAGACGGACGAGACGACCGAGGTTTTGCGGCTCGAATCGACGTTCGAGGCATTCCGCACCTACAAGGGCGACATGGACCGCGGCATCTACGTCCAGTACGCCTACGCCAACCCGGACGACCCCGAGAAAACGCGAGTCGTCGATCAGAAGGCGATCTTTCCGATCCAGGAATTCGACCTCAACGTCTACAACATTCCCCGAAAGATCGAAACCTACGAAGACTCGGGCGCCACGCGGACCGTCGACCTGTTCGACGACGTCGTCAGCGACGACGGACGGTTGCAGGTCGAAGTCTCGGCGCTCGACGGCAACCAGTATCTCGGCATGGCCGAGGCCGACCTGTTCCTGCGGACGCCCGACCGTCCGTTCGCCGTGGGATTCTTCAAAGCCGTGTTCGGCATCTGGCTGATGACGGTGCTCGTCGTCGTGCTGGGCGTGACGGCGAGTACGTTCCTCAAAGGACCGGTCGCCACGCTGCTGACCTTCGTGCTGTTCGTCATCGGCAGTCCGTTCCGCGGGTTCATGGACGACCTGTCGACGAAGTATCAGGCCGCGGCGGCGGAAGGCGCCGTCGTCGAGGGCGGCGGGCCGATCGAATCGATCATCCGCATCATCGGCCACATGAACCCGACCGCCGAAATGCCCGACAACGCCCTGACGATGGTCGTGCAGTCCGTCGACAGCGTGTTCCTTCGCGGCGTCTGGCTCGTGCGATACGTCATCCCCGACTTCGGCGTCTACAATCTTTCAGAATACGTCGCGAACGGCTTCGACATCGGCTGGTCGGCCGGTCTCTTCCCGGCCATCGCGGTCACGCTCGCGTTCCTGCTTCCCTGTGTGCTGCTCGGCTACTTCAGCCTGCGATTCCGCGAACTGGAGACGAAGTAAGGGTCTGACGGCCCGATGCGTCTGGTGGTCTGGCATCTGGTCGACTCGTGCTTGCCGTCGAACCCTGCCGCCCGACGCCAGACCCCCCGACACCAGCCCCACTGCCTGCGTCATGAACCAACTGACTTCCTTCCAGCGCAAACTCGTCTACGCCCTCGGGATCGTGATCCTGCTGGTGCCGATCATCTGGCTCGGCCGGCCCGCCGCACGCGACGAGACGGGCCAGCGGACCGCAGGCGGGACGCTCGCGAAGCTGAGGAACGAGTACGACCTCGGCGAGACGAGCCTGGGCAACATCGATCCGTCGAGCAGCACGATGAACCTCGTGCTGCTGGGCTTTCGCGGCGTCGCCACGAACCTCCTCTGGCAGAAAGCGGCGGAGCAGAAGGACCAGAAGCAGTGGGCGCAGCTTCGCAGCACGGTCGATTCGATCATCATGCTGCAGCCCCACTACATCAAGGTGTGGGACTTTCAGGGCTGGAACCTCGCGTACAACGTCTCGGCCGAGTGGGACAACGTCGACGACCGCTATTACTGGGTCAAAGAGGGCGGGAAGTTCTACATGGAAGGCACCGACCGCAACATTCAGAACCCCGACCTCGTGTTCAAGACCGGCACCGTGCTCTCGCACAAGGTCGGACGGTCGGACGAATGGACGCAGTTCCGCGACTACTTTCTCGACGACCCCGACGACGATCGGTTCAAGGACGGTCCGGACCCCGCCTTCAATCGCGGCTACAATCGAGGTTCCTTCGACGACAACTACATGGCCGCCCGCGACTGGTTCATCGAGGCGAACGACCGCGAGGAAACCTTCGGTCCGCAGCACATCATGATGCGCGAGTTGTTCCGCTCGTACCCGGCTCATTCCTACATGGAAATGGGCAACGTGCTGCATCGCGAGGGCAAGTTCAACGAGACGACCCGCAAAGCCTGGTTCGACGGCCACAAGGCTTGGACCGACGATTACGGCACCGAAGAGTTTCCGAGCCGCGTCGGCCCGGTCCACATGGAGATCGAAGCAGAGAAGGACTTCGCCGAGATCGCCAAACGGAATTCCGAACTGCTGGGGCGCACGGTCACCGTCGCCGAGATCAAGGACCAGATCAATTTCTTGCAGAACACGGTGAATTATCGCTACTGGCGTACCAGGTCGGCCGCCGAAGCGCAGACCAACACCGCCGCGGCACACCGCGAGATTTACGAGGGACAGCAGCTCTTCGAGCAAGGCAAGTTGCCTCAGGCCGCCGAGAGGATCGTCTCGGGACTGACCAAGCTCGAAGCTTTGTTCGACGACTTCCCCCGCTTCGAAGAGGACGATCTCGCCGTTGAAGAGACGCTGATGGCCATGTTGTATTTGCGGGCGATCGAACGTCTGAACCCGTCGCTCGTTCCCGACAAACTCCCCCTGCAGAGGGTCTGGACAGCCAACGAGAACTACGGCCGGCTGCCCGATCTGGAGAATCGATTCCGAATGCAGACGGGCATTACGCCGACGGAAAATGACGAATCGCCGTAAAATCGTCCGGATTAAACTCCCCTCTCCACTGGGGAGAGGGGCCGGGGGTGAGGGGAGCCGTTTGACTCGCGTCGTGAAAGTTGATTGACGCGCTACCACGACGGATGGTTGCAAAACACAAGTGAAACCACAGGACATCCCCTCACCCCTGACCCCTCTCCCCAGAGGAGAGGGGGACCGACGACGCGGTCGGTTTCGACACGCTTTGAGGTTTTGTCCGGTCGTTCTAAAAACGACCGAACCTGGTGACTGGATGCCGCCTCTGAGAACGGCGTACCGGTTGCTATAATGATGCCTCACGAGGGTTGGATCGCCCAACCCCGTTTTTCGACCTTCAGAGTGACGGAGTAATGCCGACCGCAACGCAATCTGCTCGTGACCGCGCCCTTCACCAGGCCTGCCTGATCGCCAAGGTCTGCGATGATTTCCGCGGTGAGAACACCAAAGTCCTCGATCTGACCGGCGTCACTCCGATCTTCGATTATTTCGTGGTGACGACCGGCAACAGCCGCCGGCAGTTGATTGCGATTGCCGATGAGGCCGACGACGTCATGGCGGCTCAAGGCTCGAATCGCATCGGCATCGAAGGGCACGAAGCGGCGAGTTGGGTTCTGCATGACTTCGGCGACGTGGTCTTGCACGTGTTCGACCCCGAGACGCGTCCGCTGTACGACCTTGAAAGTCTCTGGGCCGACGCCGTGTCGGTCGACTGGCGCGAGGCGCTCAATTCCGCCGCTCCGGCGGAATCGAACGGCGACGCGGACGCCGGCGACGCTCCTGCGATCGAGACGCCCGAGAGTTGATTCGCCGACGATCGTGATGGCTTCCAGGCGATCGGTTGCGCGACCTCCCGCCGGGCGGCGAAACTTGGTATGACGGGGAAGCCCGCGGGCGAAGATTCGCCCGCGGGCTTCTTCGTTCCCGAATGACGGATTTGTCGTGGACATACTCTCCGCCTTGCGTGACCGCTTTAACACCGCCTTGGCGCCGATCGTCGCGGAAACGTCGCCTTACGTGTTGATGATCCGTCCGGCGCAGGACGCAAGGTTCGGCGACTTCCAGGCGAACATGGCGATGCCGCTCGCGAAGTCGCTGGGCCGACCGCCGCGAGACGTCGCGACCGAAATCGTCTCCCGGCTCGACGTCGGCGATCTTTGCGAAACGCCGGAGGTCGCCGGGCCGGGGTTCATCAACCTGCGGGTCCGCGACGACCGGCTCTCTGCCGAGACGGCGAAACTCGCCGACGACGACCGGCTCGGCGTTCCCGTCGTCGACCAGCCGCGGAAGGTCGTCGTCGATTTTTCCGCCCCCAACGTCGCCAAACCGATGCACGTCGGTCACCTGCGCAGCACGGTGATCGGCGACGCGCTGGTTCGCGTCTATCGATTCCTCGGTCACGACGTGACCGGCGACAACCATATCGGCGATTGGGGCACCCAGTTCGGCATGATCCTGTACGGCTACAAGCACTTGCTCGATCGAGAGGCGTTCGAGCGCGATGCCGTCGCGGAACTCGCCCGGCTCTACCGGCTGGTCAATCGACTTTCCGACTATCACGCCCTTGCCGACGAACTGCCGGAATTGCGCCGTCGCCTCGAAGCGGCCGCGCAGCAGGTCGCCAACGCCGAATCGGAAGCCGACTCGAATGACAAGGACGCCAGGAAGCGAATCGCCAAGCTGAAAAGCGAACAGGCCGACGTGCAGGAACAGCGTCGTTCCGCCGAGGAGAAGCGCGACGCCGTCGATCGAAATCCCGATCTGAAACGACTCGCCGACGCCCATCCTGCGATCGCCGTCGAGTCCCGTCGCGAGACGGCGAAACTTCACGCTGGCGACGCGGAGAACACGCGGCTCTGGAATGAGTTTCTGCCGGCTTGCCTCGACGCGCTCAACCGCGTTTACGACCGGCTTGGCGTGACGTTCGACGCCGCGCTCGGCGAAAGCTTCTATCAGCCGCTGCTGGCGGACGTGGTGGAGGATCTGGAGGAGAAGGGCATCGCCGTCGAGAGCGACGGGGCCGTCTGCGTCTTCAACGAGGGCTTCCGCGCCCCGTTCATCGTCCGCAAGGCCGACGGTGCGTTCCTGTACGCGACGACCGATCTCGCGACGATCAGTTACCGTCTCGATGAATGGAATGCCGATGCGATTCTCTACGTCGTCGATAAACGGCAGAGCGACCATTTTGAGCAATTGTTCGCGACGGCGCGGAAGCGGGGCAGCGGTGACGTGAGACTCAAGCATGTCAGCTTCGGCACGATCCTCGGCGACGACAGGAAGCCCTTCAAAACCCGCAGCGGCGATACCGTCGGTCTGGAAAGCCTGCTCGACGAGGCCGTCGAACGGGCGTATCGAATCGTTTCGGACGGTGACGATGCCAAGCCCGACGGTTCGGAGTTGCCCGAGGAGGAACGCCGGAAGATCGCGGAGATTGTCGGCCTGGGAGGCATCAAGTACGCCGACCTCAAGCACAACCGCGAAAGCGATTACGTTTTCAGCTGGGAGAAGATGCTCAGCACGACCGGCGACACGGCGACCTACATGCAGTACGCCTACGCCCGCGTGAACGGCATCGCCCGCAAAGGCGGCGTCGATCCGGCGACGCTGCGCACAAGCGATGCCGCCGTTCTGCTGACGACGCCCGAAGAACGATCGCTCGCACTGCAGCTGAACCGCTTCGCGGAAGCCGTGGACGGCGTCGCACGCGACGATCGCCCGAACGTGCTGACCGAGTATCTCTATTCGCTGGCCGGCACGTTCACGGCCTTCTACGACAAATGCCTCGTCCTGAAGGCGGAGACCGGCGAGCTGCGTTCAAGCCGCCTGGTTCTCTGCGACCTGACCGCCCGCACGATTGCGAAGGGGCTGGATCTGTTAGGCATCGCCGTCAGCGAACGCATGTAGGGCCGGCGCTTGTCGACGTGGTAGGGTGGTTCAAGCGCAGCGCGGCCCACCAACGGGGTCTGCTCGCCTCCGAAAGCACAGAGACCGTGCTGGTGGGCCGCGCTGCGCTTGACCCACCCTACGATCAGAACAGCGATTCAGGCGACGGCGGCATCACGTCCCGCAATCGACGGGAGACCACCCGCTCGACCTCCAGCCGCAGCAGGAGTCGTCTCCAACCGTTTGCTTTGTGAAATCGCTCGGCGTATTCAGGGATGACTTCGGCCCGGATCGTCCCGGCTCGCCAGCGTTCTGCTCCGTCGCTAACGATCCCGGTCCGGATCATTGCCCCACCTTTTCCGCGGGCCGTTCCGAGTAGTTCGCCCGGTCGCGACTGCCGTGGGAATCGGCTGCCGTCGCCTCGCGGCCGAAGATCATCCGGCCGGCGCTCGACTGGAGAACGCTTGTGACGATGACGTCGATGTCTTTGCCCTTGTGACGCGCCGCCTGCTCGCAGACGACCATCGTCCCGTCGTCGAGATAGCCGACGCCCTGTCCGGCGCTCTCGCCTTCTTTAATGACCTTGATGTGGATCTGGTCACCCGGCAGGTAGCGGGGCTTGAGGGCGTTGGCGACGTCGTTCAGGTTGATGCAGTCGATGCCTTGGACGGCGGCGACCTTGTTCAGGTTGAAGTCGTTCGTCACGATCCGCCCGCCGACCTGCTTGGCGAGATCGATCAGCCGGTGATCGACTTCCTTTCCGTGAACGTCCTCTTTCGTGTCCTGGACGCGGACGTCGGCGACCGACGAATTCTGCAGCTTGGCGAGGACTTCGAGACCCCGCCGGCCGCGGGCGCGGCGGCTCTTGTCGCCGCTGTCGGCGATCTCCTGGACTTCGTGCAAAATGAACTGAGGCACGACGATCTGGGCGTCGATGATTCGCGTTTCGATCACGTCGGCGATCCGCCCGTCGATCAGGGCGCTGCTGTCGAGTACGAGCGGCTTGCCGCCTTTCAACTCGCGGGCGAACTCGACGTAAGGGATCACGAACCGGAAGTCGTCTTTCGTCTGCAACAGCAGCGAAATGCTGACGTAAGGCAGAACAAGCGTGGCGAGCAGTTCCGCGATTCCTTCGGCGTTGGTGCCGTCGATCGCGGGCGACAGCGCCTGCAGCAGCAGGTAGCTCAAAAGCGATCCGATCAGCAGTCCGAAGTAGACCGCCGAGATGATTTCGATCCGCTTCTTCCGGACCATCAGATCGATGACGGTCACCGACTGCGTCAGAGTCAGCAGCAACACGAAGGTGATGAACGGGTAGTCGCGGACGAACTTCGGCTGGGCGATCTCCAGATCCGGCGCCGCGTTACTGACGAACGTCGCGATCGCCCCCGCACAAACGAGGGCGTAAACGGCACGAAGGATGATCAGCAGCATCGACTGGCTCTTCAGAGACTGGGCCGAAGCGGATCGGCCGGAAGGCGAGCAAGCAGCCCGACAGATTCGCAGCGGGAGAGAGGGCGGTTCTTCATCCCGATTCCGGCGACATGATACGGGGCGCACTGGCCGGATGCCACCGGAACGCGACCGATCCGTTGCCGGGACGCCTCCCAAAGTCGCAAGGCGCAAAGTTTCTGCCTGGGTTGTGCGAGCGCGGCAGAGCGGGTTACGTCATGTGGGTCGCATCGCGCAACAGGCTGTAAAGTGCCTTCAGGGATTGGGGAATCACGTTCGTCTCGGCCGTCACGGTCATGAAATTCGAATCGCCGCTCCACCGAGGGACGACGTGCCAATGCAGATGGCCGGGCACCCCCGCCCCGGCGATGCGGCCGAGATTCAGACCGACATTGAAGCCTTCGGCATTGAGCGTCGTCCGGATCAGGCCGGTCATCCGTCGGATCAGCTCAAGGCTTTCCAGCATTTCGGCGTCCGTCAGGTCGTCGAGCGTTCCCTTATGCGCGAGCGGCGCAATCAACAGATGCCCGTTGTTGTACGGATAGCGGTTCAGGACGACGAACGTGCATGATCCGCGCAAAACGACGTAATTCGCCGCGTCGGACGACGGTTCATCCCGATACTGACAGAAAAAACAACCGTCTCGCTCGGGTTCGGGCTGACGGTCGGGGTCTTTGATGTAGTCGAGACGCCAGGGCGCCCAGAGCGTTTCATAGGACACGTCGATCTCCGATTCTGCGGATCATTCCGAAAGAGCTTGTCGCGCCGGCGGCAGCGATGCAATCGACCGTCGCGTCCACGCTCGAATTGACGTTGGTCGAGACTGCCCGCGAATCAGAGCCGCGACCGTCAGGAAGCGTTTATCGTCGCCCCCACGTCAACAAGCGCTCCCTGACGGTCGCGGCTCTGTCGCGCTTCCTTGTTCCCACGCATCCAGCGGGCCACAATTGCCCCGGCCCGCTGCGTTCCCGAGCCGGAATGCGAACGGGCAGGAGCGAGGTCATGCAGGTCATCATCACCGCGGTCGGCCCCGACAATCGAGGGCTTGCCGATCCGATCGTGCATTACGTCACCGGCGCCGGTGCGAACATTCACGAAATCCAGATGTACGACCGCGATCGAGAGCATCTGTTCGCGATGTTCCTCCGCGCCGAGTGGCCGACGGAATCGGAATCGGTCGCCACGCTCGGCGAGCGGATGAATGCAATCGGCGCTCACAAGAACCTGTCGATCCGCGTCTGGTCGCCCGACGAGCCGGGGCGGATTCCGCGAATCGCGATCCTGACGACGTTTCGGCCGGAGCCGCCGCTCGCCGTGCTCCGGGGTCTTCGCGACGGTCGTCTGAAGGGCACGCCCGCAGTCATGATCGGCAATCGCGATTCGTGCCGGGGCGTCGCCGAGCAGTTCGCCGTCGACTGGCACAACATCGGCGATCAGGCGGGCAATCCCGATAACGACCGTCTGGTCAAGCTGATCGACGAGTATGACGTCGATTACGTGGTCCTCGCCCGCTACATGCGACTGATCCCCCCGGCGACCTGTTGGCGGTTCGCGGGCGGACGGATCGTCAACCTGCATCACGGTCTGCTGCCCTCCTTTCCCGGTTTTCGGCCTTATGACGATGCGTTCCAGCATCACATGCTGACGTACGGGGCGACCATCCACTTCATCGTCCCGGAACTCGACGCCGGGAATCAGATCATCCACCAGGGCACGTTCACCGTTCGACCCGGAACGCCGCTCGAAGCGATCAAGCGGCAAGGCGAGACGGACAACGAGCCGAACACGCTCGTCGAAGGCCTGCGCCGCGTCCTCGACCGAGAAGTCGAACTGCGATTTCATCGCGTCGTTCGGACATCGCATTGAAGCCCACCCCTTGCAAGGGGTGGGCATTACGGAACAGCTCCCATGCCCAAAGTTCTGCTCGTCATCGGCGATGCCGCCGAGGTGCTCGACACCTTCTATCCGCTCTTTCGGATTCCCGAAGACGATTTCGAAGCGGTCGTCGCCGCCCCCGAAGCGCGGACGTATCACCTCGTGATGCACGAACGGCCGCCCGGCTGGGATCTGACTCGCGAATCGCCTGGTTATCATCTCGACGCGGCGATCGCGTTTCGTGATATCGTGCCGGACGAGTACGCCGGGTTGTTCCTCTCGGGCGGTCGTGCTCCCGAGTACCTGCGTTACGACGAGCATCTGCTCGAAGTGACGCGGCACTTCATGGATGCGAACAAGCCCGTCGCGTCGGTCTGTCACGGCGTCGAAATTCTCGCCGCCGCCGATCGCCTCCGCGGCCGGACGGCGACGACGGTGGCGAAATGCGAACTCGACGTGACGTTCGCCGGCGGCACCTACGTCGATCGCGACTGTGTGGTCGACGGCAACCTCGTCACCGCCCGCACCTGGTGGGACAACACGCCGCTGATGAAGGAGTTCCTGAAGCTGCTGAAACGCAGGGAATGAACCATTCGCGACCGCGATCAGGAACGAAACAAGCCTCTCGCAAAGACGCCAAGGCGCTAAGAGAAAAGAAGAACCACGGATGACGCGGATATCAGATTTCATCAGCGATATCCGTGGTTCTTCTTCCTTTGCGTCTTGGCGTCTTTGCGAGAGACCTTCTTTCGGACGACCAATGAGCATCCTCCGCACTGTCCTCCTCTGTTCGACGTTCGCCGGGTCGCCCGTTCTCGCCGGTGATTGGCCGCAGATTCTCGGCCCGCACCGCAACGGCGTCGCCGAGGGCGAGCGGATCGTCGACAAACTTCCCGCGAAGCCGAAGCCGCTGTGGACGCGATCGGTCGGCGACGGCTTCGCCGGCGTGGCGGTCGCGGACGGCACCGCGTATCTGTTTCACCGCGTCGGAGACCAAGAAGTCGTCGAAGCGATGAATGTGAAGACGGGTAAGGTCGTCTGGAAAAGCGGTTCGTCAACGAGTTACTCCGGCGCGATCGCCTCCGACGACGGTCCCCGCTGCGTGCCCGTCATCACCGACGACGCTGTGATCGTTTTCGGAGCTCAGGGCCGCCTGCGGTGCCTCGATCGCAAAACGGGGGACGAACGTTGGTCGAACTCGACGCACGAGTCGTTCGAGGTGCTGGAAGGCTACTTCGGGGCCGGAAGTTCGCCGATCGTCGAGGGTGACGCCCTCCTGGTGAATGTCGGAGCCTCACGCGACGAGGCGGGACTCGTCGCGTTCGACCTGAAGACCGGCGAAGTCCGCTGGAAGTCCACCGACGAGCAAGCGAGCTACTCCTCGCCCGTCGCCGCGACGATCGGCGGCAAGCGACAGATCATCTTTGTCACGCGCTACAACGCGGCCGGCGTCGAGCCGGAATCGGGCAAGGTGCTCTGGTCGTTTCCGTTCGGAGCGCGCGGAGCGACGGTCAACGGCGCAAGCCCAGTCCTGGTGGGCGATCATCTGTTCCTGACGGCGAGCTACGGCGTCGGCGCCGCGTTCGCGAAACTCGGCCCCGACGCGGCCGAGGAGTTGTGGACGAGCGCCGACCTGCTGTCGAGCCAGTACACGACGCCGATCGCCCACGACGGCGTCGTGTTCGGCATCGACGGCCGGCAGGACGTCGGCGTCGCGACGCTCCGCTGCATCGACCCGATCGCGAAACAGGTGCTTTGGGACGAAGCCGGTTTCGGCTATGCGACGCTCATCAAAGCCGACGGCAAACTGCTCGTCCAGAAGACCGACGGCACGCTCGTCCTCGTCAAACCCGACAAGACCGGCTACCGCGAACTCTCGCGAGCATCGCTCGCCAGTGGAACCACGCGGGTCTTGCCGGCGCTGTCCGACGGACTCTATTTCATCCGCGACGAAACGACGTTGTATTGCTACGACCTGTCGCCGTAGTCGCCGTAGGGTGGGTCAAGCGCAGCGCGGCCCACCAGCACGGTCTCTGCGATTCCAAATGCCGGCAGACCCCGCTGGTGGATGCCGGCAGACCCCGCTGGTGGGCCGCGCTGCGCTTGACCCACCCTACAGTGTTGGGCCGATGCTCCACGGGCAGAACTCGTCGTCGCCGATGCCCTGGCCTTCGCTCTTGGTCTTCTCGCCGCTGGCGACGGCGATCAGTTTCTCGAAGATCTGCCGGCCGACGTCTTCGACGGGGACGCCATCGAGGATCACGCCGGCGTTGATGTCCATGTCGTCGATCATCCGCTCGTAGGTCGGCGTATTCGTGCAGATTTTGAGGCTCGGGGCCGGTTTGAAGCCGAAGCAGCTTCCGCGGCCGGTGGTGAAGGCGACGAGGTTGCAGCCGCCGGCGACAAGGCCCGTCACGCTCGCCGGGTCGTAGCCGGGCGTGTCCATGAAGACGAAGCCGCGTTCGGTGATCGGCTCGGCGTAACCGAACACGCCCCGCAGGGCCGTTGAGCCACCTTTGGCGATCGCGCCAAGACTTTTTTCATAGATCGTCGTCAGCCCGCCGGCTTTGTTGCCGGGCGAGGGGTTGTTGTCGATCTTGACGCCAAAGAACTCGGTGTACCGTTCCCACCAGCGGATCATGTCAAGCAGTCGCTCGCCGACCTCGCGGCTCACGGCCCGGCGGGTGAGGGTATGCTCGCCGCCGTAGACTTCGGTCGTCTCGGCAAGAACCGTCGTCCCTCCGTGCGCGACGAGCAGGTCGCTGGCAACGCCGAGCGCAGGATTCGCCGTCACGCCGCTGCACCCGTCGCTGCCGCCGCAGTTCAGGCCGAGAATCAGTTCGGAAACGGGAATCGGCTCACGACGGACCCGGTCGGCTTCCGGCAAGAGGTCGGCGAGCGCGGCGACACCGGCATCGACCGTTCTGCGAATGCCCCCCTGATCCTGAATGGTGAGAAAAGGCATGCCGCCCGACTGCCGTCCATTCTTACCGTTAAGTTGCACGAGTCCGTAGTTCTCGGTCAGAAACGACGCCGGTGCCGATTCGCACCCCAGTCCCAGGACGAGATACCCCCCGACGTTCGCGTGCTTTGCGAACCCGGCGAGCGTGCGGGCGAGTTGCCGATGATCCACGCCACCGTATTGCAGGGCGCAGCCTCCCTTGTGGGTCAGCGCGATGACGCCATCGACATTGGGATAGCGTTCGAGCAGATCGCGGCTGACCCGTTGTGCGACCATGCGCGACGTCGCGGCCGAGCAGTTCACTGTGCTGACGACGGCGACGTAGTTCCGCGTCGCGGCACGGCCGTCGGAACGGCGATAACCCTGAAAGGTCCGTCCGATGATCGGCGCGGGAGCCGCCGGGGCTTCCGATGAGATCGCGTAATCGAGCCGCAATTCGCCGGCGGCAAGATTGTGGCTGTGAACCCAGTCGCCTGGCCGGATCACCGAGGTCGCATGGCCGATGATTTGCCCGAACTTGCGAATCGAATCGCCCGGTGCGATTGCGGCGACGGCGACCTTGTGCCCGAAACCTACATTCGACGGCGAGCAGGCGACCGTACCGTCGAGCATCGGCAGAGCGGCGCCCTGCCGGATCGTCCGCCGGGCGACAGCGACGTTGTCAGACGGATGAAGGAGGATCAGCGAAGATTCGGCGGCGGGCATCACTCGATTTTATCACGCAGTCGCGACGGCGTAACGTCATCGAGCGAATCCAACGACTCGTCGAACGGCTCATGCCGCCTTGGCGATGATGACGCCGTCGGGCTGACCGGGGACGAACGGGCTGTCGACTTCGATCCGGTAGCCGTGCTCACGCAGGATTTCGGCGCACTCGCGGTGGACCACCTCGCCGTGCGTGCCGATTAACCATCGGCCGATCAACTTCGACGTCATTGCCCCGACGGCACCGCGCAGGACGTCGATCTCGAACCCCTGCACGTCGACTTTGACGAGTTCGGCAGGACCGTTGCGACGCGTGAACTCGTCGAGCGTGGTGACGGACACCTCGATGGTCTCGCCGTCTCGTTCCGGTGCGGCCCGAAGTCGCCATCTCGACCGGAGTTTTTTGAACCGCTCGCGAAGCGTGCCGCCCGCTCGCGGGTTGCCCGAGACCAGCGTACTTCCGTAGTGCTCGATCTTGAAGTCGGAACGGCCGCGCGCCGCCCCGACCGCCTCGGCATGCAAGACGACGGCGGACGAGTCGAGACCGTTGAGCTGTAGGTTCTCGAGCAGAAATTGTCTGTGACGCGCATACGGCTCGAAGGCGTGGATCTTGAGCGACGGAGCGGATCGCTTGGCAAGGATGCCGTAGTAGCCGACGGCCGCACCGACGTCGAGAAACGTGCCGCTCGGATCGGATTCGGCGATCAGGCCGAGGAACAGACGTTCCTCTTCCGGCTCGTGCAAATTGACTCCTTGAGCGTATCGATCGACCTGCACCGGAATCAGGTGCCGGTGATGCACCTTGATCCCGTTGTCGAACGTATGCACCGCCTGCGTGTCGGCGACCGCGCTCATGCCGCACCTCCTTGAAAGGGCCGCGGATTCTAAAGGGAACGCCGCAGCGTCGGAAGACCAGTCCCGTGACTCGAGCCTCCGTCAAAACCGCTTAAGGATAGTGAACAAGCAAGCCAGTTGGAGCCAGCCCAGGAAGAGTGAGCCGTGGCGGTCTTTCCGGATGATGATGCGGCCGTAGCTTTGCAGCCACGCATT
>JBAQZJ010000528.1:0-7649 GCA_049790855.1 Planctomycetaceae bacterium
TGTCAAAACCAGCGGCGTCCTCGATCCCCCTCTCCTCTGGGGAGAGGGGTCAGGGGTGAGGGGATGCCCTGCGGCTTCCCTGTGTTTTGCAACCCTCCGAAGTGCTAAAACGCCGTTGGCCTTTTGCGACGCGAGTCAAACGGCTCCCCTCTCCCCAGAGGAGAGGGAAGCACTGTCAGGACACACTTCGGCGGTGACAGAGCACTACGGCTTCGGTGCTTCGATCGGCGTTCGCGTTTCGACCGGCTCGCAGGGAGCCGGCGCCGGCGGAAGTTCGAGTGGAGCAGGCTCGTTGTGCAGCAGTCGCGGGGCCGCTTCCGAGACGTCAGCCGTGCGAATCGGCTGTTCGGCGACGCTCGGAGGGCGATAAGCCACGACTTGAATTTCGGTCGCTTCGTCATCGACCCACGGTCTCAAGGCGACCGCCTGCCGGCCGCTGAGATCGGGCGTCTCGAACCGCACGGCCGTCGGGCGCCACGTCGCCGCGTCGAGCGTGACCGTGAAGCGGTCGTAGAACAGCCGTTCGAGGCCGTCTTTGGGAATCGCCGTCAATTCGACGGCGTCGGCGTCGTCGGTGACGGTCCAGTCGTAGCGTCGGTTCAGCTCGGCGTCGTCGACCGGCCCCTGCAGCTCGCACGACAACGACAGTTCCTGTCCCGATCGTTCGGGCGAGGCGTACTGCAACCGCAAGCGTTCCGCATCGGTGACCGGAAGATGCGATTGCGACGCGAGCGACCAGCGACTCAAGATCTCGTCGGCGTCGTCGGCGATTGGCAATAGCGACGCTCGAAAGAGCGCCGCAAGCTGGACGATTTCCGCTTCGCCGCTTCGCTTCCCGGCGAAGGCCGGCAGGTCTTCCTCGACGAGGAATTCGATCGGTCCGCAGGAACCGTCGCCGTCTCCCGCCCCACGGACGACATGATCGCCCAAGTGTTCGATATGCGGCGAAACGCAGGTCGCCGACGGCCCGTCACACGAGGAGAACCACTCTTCCGGCGGCAACTGGGCCGTCGCCGTCAGGGTCGAAAGACCGATCCCGGCAGCCAGGAACAGACGGCGCATGACGGATCTCCGCGAGCGGGGAACGATTTCGTCGAAGGGACCAACCGCGAGGGAATCAACCGCGAGAGGAGCCAAGAGGGGAGGCGTGCTGTAGCACAGATCGGTTGGGGCGCGAAGAGCAGGCCGGCCGGCTGGCAGGCTCGACACCCGACTTCCTGTTCAGTTTCGACGGACGAAGAAACCAGGACTTCGAGGCGACGATCTCCGTCTTCCCCTTTTGCCGAGCGTGGTTTCGGGGGATAATGCCCTCGTTCCACTCGCGACGACCGCTTCCGCCGAAAGGCGCTCTTATGCAGTCTCTGCGTTGTCTCTCGATCGTGCTGTTGGCCGTCGGGGTCGGGTTGCCGCTTCCGGCTCAGGAAACGCCGCCGGCTGACAAGCCGGCCGAGGCCGTCAAGCCCCCGGTGCCGGTTCGACAACGACCGCGTGTCGTTCCGAACGAACAACGACAGCCGGCCGCACCGCCGGCCGCACCGCCGACCGTCGCCGAACTGCTGCGACGGCTCGATGCCACGCTGGCCGCGGCGGCGACGATCGAAGCGACGTTACGCGACAAGCCCGCAGAAGCTGCGGCGAAGCCCGCGGCCGCCGGACCGAAAGTGGACGTCGCGTTGCGACTGGTTCCCGAAGACCTGCACATCGACAAGGTCTACCGCGAGACGAAGCACGTTCGCTACGTCGCGATGCAGCTCTGGCTCGTCAACGCGACGAAAGCGCCAGTCACGGTGTCGCTCGAATCGATCCGGCTCGTGACGCGCGGCGACGAACTCAAGCCGAACCAGGTGCCGCCGCGACAGGGGCTGCCGCACATTCCGTTCGGCGGGCGTCTGCTTCCGCTTCAGGAGTTGTCGAAATCCGGCCCGATCACGGTTCCGGCCGAGGGATCGACCAGCGTGCCGATCGCCTTCTTCGACCTGCCCGGCACGACCGACGTTCCCGAGATGACGCTGCGTGTGCCCGTCGGCGACGCGACCGCGGAACTCGACTTGAACCAGTACGCCTTGGGATTGATGCGGCCGTCGATCGAACGGCTCGGACCGGGCGGACTGCTCGGGCTGGTGACGATCGACGGCGAGCTGACGCCTGTCGGCGCCGGATCGCTCGCCGAGGTGATTCAGAACCTCACGAACGCACAGGCGACGCGGGTGGTGCTCGCCTGGAGCGACTCGGCTCCGCCGCCCCCGGCCGAACTCTCGACCTGGCTGGTGCAGTCGGCGACGCAGCTCGGAACGACCGCGCTGAACAACGGCCGGCAACCGGCGTTATCGCCGGCGCTGGTCGAACTGCATCTCGCGTCGATTCCGGAAGGCACCGGCGTCCCGAACTATCCGGGGCCGCGTCGCGTCCATGAAAGTCTCGAAGACGCCGTCGCCGCGGCACTGGAGGGGGCCTACGAAACGATTCCGCTCGACGTGCTCGTGAAGGAAATCGAGGCCGGTCACCGCCTGACGCGGCCGGCCGCCGTCGCCGCCGGCGACCGGCTGCCCGACGACGACCTCTTGCTGTCGCTGACGGCCGACGCGAATCCCGACATCGCGACCGCGGCGGTCCGCGCGCTCCGCGGACACGGCTCACCGGAGGCGATCGGAACGCTCGTCGAACTCGCAAAGTCGGGTCCGGAATCGATTCGCGCCGCAGCCGTCGAAAGTCTGGCGGCCTCACGTTACGGAGCCGCCCACGAGGCGTTGCGCGAACTGCTCGATGCTTCGGCGAACGGCGTTCCCGTCATTTCGCCCGCGGCGTTGATACCGGTCCTGGCGGAATACCCGCGACCTCTCTGGAGCGACGCCTTGCATCGCCTGGCGACCCAGGGAGACGCCGCCGTGCGGGGCGACGCCCTCGCGGCCCTCGCACAACTCGGCCATCCGCAATTGACCGAGGCGTTCCGGGCGGCGCTCGCGTCTTCCGAGGAATCGCTGCGCGGGCGGGCGTTCACTCTCGTCGCGTGGCGCCAGGATTCGGCGTCGGAGCAGTTGGCTCTTGACTTCACGCTGAATCACCTGAAAACCGAGCCGCCGACCCGCGAAATGCAGTTGCTGATCGCCAGGACGAAAGATCCGCGAGCCGTGCCGCTGCTGTTGAAGCACATCGATGCGGGCGGATCGCAGCGGTCGAGCCTGGTGCGACTGCTGATCCAGATCGGCGGGCTGGAAATCCGCGAGCCGCTCGAGGAGATCTATCCCAAACTCGATCGCGAGACGCAGCGTCACGTGCTCGGGCCGCTCGCCGAAATGCGGTCGTCGAAGATTTACGAGTTCGCCGCGTCGGCGCTGCGCAGCAACGATCCGGCGCTGGTGAACGCCGCGGCTCAGCAGCTTCAGGCCGACGGCGGAACCGAAGCGGTGGAACTGCTCTCCGAGATGTTGTTCGACAGCGATCAGCCGGCCGTCCTTTCGTACATCGCGAACGGGTTGGCAGGCATCGGCACCCACGAAGCCCGCATGGCGCTGCGGAAGGCCGACAACGCCGCCGGTCCCCGTCGCGACGCCGCCCGCCAAGCCTGGTGGAACCTGCATCGCCAGAGCGCGGGCTGGGAGTTCTTCATCGCAGGCGTGGCGGCCAAGAGACGCGAAGACTGGAAAGACGCCGTCGAGCATTTCTCGGAAGCGATCGAGGTCGACCCGCAGTTCATCGACGCCTGGTCGGAGCGGGCCAGCTCGAACATGCAGTTGAAGGAGTTCGACGCCGCCCGGACCGACTACGAACAGGCGCTCCGGCTCGATCCCTACGACGCCGCCGCGGTGACGTGCCTGGGCATCCTGCGGGCGATGGACGGCCGAGTCGAAGAGGGGCTGGCCTTCGTGCATGACCGGGCCGACGAGTTCTCGAAGAACGATCTCTTCGCTTACAACACCGCCTGCCTGTACGCCGTCGCCTCGGATCGAATCGAGAAGACCGACCCCGCCAGGGCCGAACGACTGCGTGCCGACGCCGTGAAGGAGTTGGATCGATCAATCGAGCTGGGAATGACCGATCCGACCGCGATCGCCTGGATTCGAAAGGATCCCGACCTGACTTCGCTGCGCGGCCGCCCTGAGTTTGAGAAAGTCGTCGTCGCCGCCGAGATGAAATACGGAAAGGAAGCCCCGACGGACGACCGGTGACCGGATTGCGGTCACTGTGTCACCTGACCACCAAAGCTTTGTGGTGCATGCGTCCCGCATGCACACCGCCCCGGCAGGGGCGGCACGGTCTGAGAATCCTGTCCATCGTTCCGTCACGCCTCGCCTGCCGGCTCGTCCGGTGTCGGGCCTGCGGCCCGAATGCACGCGAGACGCGTGCATCACAACTGCCGACTGGCGTTCCCACCATCCAACGCGGCGCGAACACGCGATTTCATGGTCCATCTCAACCGGCTTTACACCCGCGGCGGCGACGACGGCGAGACGGGTCTCGGCGACGGTTCGCGCGTTCGGAAGACGCATCCGCGCGTCGTCGCGCTGGGAGCGATCGACGAACTGAATGCGGCGCTGGGCGTCGTGTTCGCCGGTGAGGAACATGCGGACGTGCTGCAACTGCTCGCCGGCGTTCAGAACGATCTGTTCGATCTCGGCGCCGACGTCGCCGTGCCGCTGGCCGACGACGGTTCTGTCCGGTTGCGAATGACGGCCGACCGCGTCGCCGAACTCGAACGCCGGATCGACGCCGCGACGTCGCGATTGCAGCCCTTGACGAGTTTCATCCTGCCAGGGGGCACACCGGTCGCGGCGTCAATGCACCAGTCTCGCACGATCTGCCGGCGCGCCGAGATCGAAACGCTGCGTCTGGCTGAAGCCGAGCCGGTCAACCCGCAGTCGGTGATCTATCTGAATCGCCTCTCGGACTTGCTGTTCGCCCTCGCCCGGCTGGCGAACGACGGCGGAAAAGCCGACGTCCTCTGGCAACCCGGCGGCACCCGTTAGCCGTCGGCCTCGGCCGACGTTTCCGAATTTCCCGGAACTTTCGGGCACCACGGTGCGTCCAGTCGATATCGACCGCTTTCCTGTCACGATTCGAGAGGACACGCCGATGTCGAAGCTCTTTGTGAAGGGGACGTTCCTGCTCGCCGCCGGCTGTTCAGGCGGTCTGTTCGCCGGCGATCTGCCGGAAGAGTTGCTGTACATGCTCCCGCTGCCGAGCCTCGAATCGATCGAGTCGCTTCCGCAAATTGCCGGCGTCGTTCCGCACGAAACGCAGCGTCCGGTCGTTCCCGTCGAAGCCCCGCGTCCGGCACCGGCCGTCGAAATCGTGACGACGCCCGTCGGAGAGTTCAACATCTCGTGCAGCTTCGTCATTCCCGCGTCGGGCGACCTGTCGCCCGCGGCGGTGCCGGTGCTCGCCATGCAGCCCGTCGAGGCTCGGCGACCGGCGAACTGACGTTTGACCCAGGTGACGCCGGCTTTTCGCTTCGCAGATCCGAATGGCTATGATGGCCGGTTCCCGCTTCCGGCAAATGCGTTCCAGGGAACCGCCATGACGTCACGACGTGAGTTTCTGACGGCCACAACCGCTGGTTTATTCGCGGCGTGCCTGTCGCGGTCGGGATCGGCGGCCGGGGCCGCCGACTATGACGCGAGCGTGCCGGTGAAGGTCGTCACTCGCGGGCCGCGGCATCACTGGTTCGGTTATTACGACAAGTGGCAGTTCGATCCGACCGATCGCTACTTGTTGTCGAACGAAGTGCCGTTCGAGCATCGCTCGCCGACCGAACACGACGCCATCAAGGTCGGCTACGTCGATCTTTCCGACGGCGACAAATGGGTCGAACTCGGCGACACCCGTGCCTGGAACTGGCAGCAGGGTTGCATGCTCCAATGGGTGCCGGGAACGGAATCAACCGTCGCCTGGAACGACCGCGAAGGCAATCGCTTCGTCTGCCGGTTGCTCGACGTGAAGACGGGCGAAGGTCGCACGCTACCCCGCGCGGTTTATAACTTCTCGCCCGATGGCAAGACGGCAATTTCGACCGATTTCCGCCGGCTGAACGACGTGCGTCCCGGTTACGGCTACGCCGGGCTGCCCGACCCGAATGCCGAGGTGCTGCGGCCGGAGGATTCCGGCATCTGGACGATCGACGTCGCGACCGGCGCCACGAAACTCGTGTTGAGCATCGCCGATGTCGCGGCGCTCGGCGAGCAGACCCCCGACGTCGTCGAAGGCAAACACTGGTTCAACCATCTGCTGTTCAACACCGACGGTACGCGGTTCATCTTTTTGCATCGCTGGAAGCCCGACAGAGGTCGCGCGGCCCGCTGGAAGACGCGGATGTTCACCGCGAACGCCGACGGCTCGGAACCGTACATCCTCGATTCGTCCGGTCTGACGAGCCATTTCATCTGGCGCGATCCGCAGCACGTCTGCGCCTGGTCGGGCGTCAAAGACCCTGCCGGGTTCTATCTCTTCAAGGATCGGACGAACGAAGTGACGCCCGTCGGTCGCGGCGTGATGACCGTGGACGGCCACAACACCTATCTGCCGATCGGCGACGGCACGGAATGGATCCTCTGCGACACCTACCCCCATAAAGACCGCCGGCAGACGGTTTACCTCTATCACGTCCCCACCGGCAAACGCACCGACCTCGGCCGCTTCCATCTGCCGGTCGAGTACAAAGGCGAATGGCGCTGCGATACGCACCCGCGAGCGTCGCGCAGCGGAAAACTCGTGTGCATCGACGCGCCGCATGCGAAGGAAGGGCGGCAATTGCACTTGCTCGATATCAGTACGATCGTCGGCTGAAACGGCTCCTATTCAGACTCACGCAAAGCCATTAAGGCGCAAGGTTTGTACTGTGGAATAAGCAGTGATCGCGGAGGAGACGAGCCGACCTGACTCTCCGCGCTCTCTGCATCCTCCGCGGTGAATTACTTCTCTTTGCGCCTTGGCGGCTTTGCGTGAGCCTTCTGCCTGATGCCCGACGACTCCCGCGGCACACTCGGCGAACTGAGGGCGAACACACGCCGACGGCGATCGCGAAGCGGCTCGCCGGGCCGACACAGTCCAGTTATCTCCGCGATTTCGTCTACGGGGACGTGACGACTTTCGCGTCGATGCGACGTCTGTTTTCTTTCAGGCGGCGATTTCCAGCGGAAAAATGTTGTGGCCCGCGCCAGGGTCGTTAGAGTGTCGCCAGGCCTTCTTGCACCTCTGTGGAGCTTCAACCATGTCGACCGATTTCGGAACCCCCCCGCCTGAAGCACCGCGGTCGTCGAAGACGAACACGCTGGCAATCGTCGCCGTCGTCTGCGGCGGCATCGGCCTGGTGATGAGTTTCTGCTGCGGTTTGTTCGGTGTTCCGGTCGATATCGCCGCGATTGCCTGCGGCGGCATCGCGTTGTCGCAGATCAAGCGGACGATGGAGCAAGGACGCGGCATGGCGATGGGCGGCCTCGTCATGGGCGTGCTCGGTCTCGTCCTCGCGATCGCGATGTTCTTTCTCGGCGTGGCGATCCAGGGTCTGCCGCAGTTCCAGCAGATGCAACAGCAGATGCAGCAGCCCGACGGCGAACTCGGCGCTCCCGGAGACCTGGAATTCGAACTCGGCCCCGCCGAGAACGCGGCACCCGCCCCGGCCGGCGAATGAGCGCTATCGCGACGTGATCGTGTCC
>JBAQZJ010000529.1:0-5709 GCA_049790855.1 Planctomycetaceae bacterium
CCTCACCCCTGACCCCTCTCCCCAGAGGAGAGGGGGACCGACGACGCGACCGGTTACGGCACGCGTTGAGGTTCTGTCCGGTCGTTCTAAACACACGGGCCGCGATCGGGGGTTGTTCACCCCGCGATCGCGGCCAGACAGTCCGGCGGCGAACCTCGTCGGGAGACCGTTCCGAGAGTCGAGGTCGGAACGGCACCCGATGGGCCGGAGGTTCGCCGCGGGAAATCTCACAGTCTTGACGCCTTACCGGCTCGTGACGGCGTGGTTCTGGTCGTCGAAGGCGTTCAGCGCCGCCTGGATGTCGGCCTGACTCATCAGTTCCTTCAGATCACCGGCGCGATAACCGGCGATGACCTGGTCGACCTCCTCGACCGCGACGTCGGGCTTCATGCCGATCTTGCCGTACGTGTGGTTGTCGGGCGAGTAGAACTTGGCGGTCGTCAGCCGCAGTCCGGTCTTGTCGCGGATCGGCAGGATGCTCTGAACGCTCCATTTGCCGTAGGTCGTCCGGCCGACGATGACGCCGCGTTTGTGATCGCGGATGGCCCCGGCGACGATCTCGCTGGCACTGGCGCTGTCGCCGTCGACGAGCAGCACGATTTCGACGTCGGAATGCGTGCCCGAGCGGTGGGCGGAATAGGTCCAGTTCTGATCGAAGCTGCGGCCCCGCGTGGTGACCAGCACACCGTCGGCGATAAACCGGTCGAGCACTTCGACCGCGGCCGTCAACAGCCCGCCGGGATTGCCTCGCAAGTCCCAGACGAGTTTCTTCATGCCCTGGCGTTTGAGCGTGACGAGGGCGGCGTCGAGTTCCTCGGCCGTCGTCTTCTGGAAGCCGGTCATGCGGAGATAACCGACTCCGGCTGAGGGGTCGAGCATCTGCACGCTTTCAATGCTTTTGACGATGACCGGCCGGCGGACGAACTGTCCGCGACGGGGTCGGTCGTCAGTCGCGGCGAGCAGTTCCAGTTCGACGGCACTGCCGGTCGGCCCCCGCAGGAGCTTGGCGGCCTCGTCGGTGGTCATTTTGCGGCAGTCGGTGCCGTCGATCGAGACGATGTACTCGCCGGCATGCATTCCGCCGGCCGCGGCCGGGCTGTCGGGCAGGACGTTGACGAGCAGCATGCCGCGTCCGTTTTCGGCCTGCATTTCGATGCCGAGACCGACGAACTCGCCCTCGATGTTCCCGTAAAGATCGCCAAGTCGGTCGGGCGTGAGAAAATTGCTGTAGTCGTCGAGCGAGTTACACCCGCCGAAGACGTACTCCATGACGACGGGCGTCTCGCCAAGGCCGAGCCGGGCGTGCGTCAGCTCGCACACTTCGCGAATCGTCTCGCGGGCTTTCTGGCCGCCTTCGACGTTGCGATTCCAATAGTTTTCGCGAAGGATCTGTCGCACCTGGGCCACGGTCTCCGGCCGGGCCTGCGGCAGGTTGCGTGCGAGGAACTTCTCGTTCGCGAGCGCGAGGTACAGACTTTCGGTGCCGTGGGCGGTGAAGCTCGTGACGCTGACGGGGTCGACGTAGGTATTCTTCACCTGGTCATAGATTTCGTCGAACAGGGCCAGCGAGTCGGACGGCGACTTGCGAAGCAGTTGCTGTTCGTAGCTGGCGTCGGAGTAACGCCGGTCGATGCCGAAGTGAATCTTCGAGCGACGCAGCCCGTATTCGAGCCGCTGATTCTCGGGAAAGCGTTCGAGCGCCTTCTCGTAGTGGCCGATCGCGTCGACCCAGCGATGGGCACGCTCCAGGTCGAACCCTTCGCGGACGGCCGCGTCTTCGTCGGCAGGAGGGGGCAATTCCTGAAAGAGTTCAAGCGACGTGGACGGCGCCGCCGCACCCTGCGGCAAGACATCCTGGGCCGTCGCGTGGACCGGCAAAAACAACATCGGGCCGAACAAGGCCAACGATGCGAGCACCGCCCGGAGGGCGGACAGACAAGACGGCATGGCGTTCCCCAAGGCCCGGGCAGGCCGCCGTCCTTGGCCGAAGCGACGACATGCTGTCGTCCGTCGTACGCCCGAGCATGCACTTTTGACAATCGTCGTGGTCCGCCAGCGTTTCATTAATGAAACGTTCGCGGGACACCGATGACTATAGAGTGGGTTTCAGGGGTGGTCAAACTGCGTTTTCGCTTCGCGCGCGAACTAACCCGTTCGACCGCCAACGCTTAACGACATCGGTCCACCTGTAGCGAACGGGCGGCCTCGAAGGGCCGTTTCGCGACGTTGCGTTCGCTGAACGACTGTCGGGGAGCGCTCAGCGACGTAGGGATGTCGATCAACGCTCCCTGACGGTCGCGGCTCTGATGGACTTCTGGCTGATGCGACGAACAAAAAAGCCCCCCGGCGGTGGCCGGGGGGCTTCGAAGCGTCAGCAACGTGATGGGCACGACGTTCAGAGCGTCCAACCCTCACGATACTTGCGACCGAGGTACTGCGATGCGTCGGACGGCGACGTAATCTTGCCGTCCCTGTCGATCTTGACCTCCTGACCGGCCCGCAGGGCGACGTTGCCCCACAGGATCGTCTCGGTCAGGTGCGTCGCGTAGTCGAAGTTCGACAGCGCGATCTCGGGCTTGCGTGCCCGGCAGGCATTCGCGAACTCGACCATGTGCGGGTGCGCGCCGTTCACCGACTGCGGAGCACGCGCCAGCGTCTGCTTGGCCTTCGGGAACTCCTTGTCCTTCGGCAGCGTCAACCACACACCGCCGTAATCGTGCGGCGAGTACATGCGGCTCTCGCTGCCGATGACGAGGAAGCCGCTGTCGCTCATCTTCTCGCCCATGAGCAGTGCCGGGTCGGGCTTGTTGCCGCCGTCGTACCAGATGACGGTGACGGGCGGCAGCGTCTTGCCGTCGTGGCCGGCCCGCTCGGGGAACTGGAAGGTGATCTTCGAGTTCTTGGGGTAGGTCTCGTTCTCGACGATGCCGCTCGACTCGGCGACGACGCTGACCGGGTCGAACAGGTTGAGGGCCATGACCGGCAGGTTCGCCGTGTGGCAGGCCATGTCGCCGAGCGCCCCGGTGCCGAAGTCGATCCAGCCCCGCCACTTGAAGGGGTGGTAGGCGGTCGGGTTGTACGGCCGTTCGGGGGCCGGCCCGAGGAACAGATCCCAGTGCAGGAACTTCGGCGGTTCGGCGGTCTCTTTCGGACGGCCCTCACCCTGCGGCCAGATCGGCCGGTTCGTCCAGATGTGGACTTCCTTGATCTCGCCCAGGGGGTTGGTGCGCAGGAACTCGACGCCTTCCCGCAGGCGGGTATCGGCGGTGCCCTGATTTCCCATCTGCGTGCAGACGCCGTCGCCTTTCTTCGCCTCGAACAGCTCGCGCAGCACGCGGGCTTCTTCGATGCTCCAGGTCAGCGGCTTCTGGCAGAAGACGTGCTTGCCGAGCTTCAGCCCCGCGGCGGCGGCGACGGCATGCGTATGGTCGGGCGTGCTGACGGTGATCGCGTCGATCTGGTCGCCCATCTCGTCGAGCATCACGCGAAAATCGACGAACTGCTTCGCGTCGGTGAAGGCGTCGTCGGCCGCTTTCTTTTTCAGGCTCCGCTCGTCGATGTCGCAGATCGCGACGATCTTGCCGACGCCCGCGGCGTCGGCCGAGTCGCTCGACCCTTTGCCCGCCACGCCGATGCAGGCGAAGTTCAGGCGCTCCATCGGGTTTTTGGAATCCTGGAAGCCGTAGGCTTTGCCGCTCACCCACCACGCCGTGCCGGCCGCAGCGGCGCTGGTCTTGAGGAAGTCACGACGTGAGGCATGGCGGCCGGTGCCGGCCTGTTGCTTCTGAGCCATTCTGCGTCCTTCGGCGATGAATAAGGTAAAACCGGTTCCCTGCTGAAGGTTGGCCCTTCCAGAACGCCGTTCCGGCAGGGCCGCCCCTTGTCATCATGCCCTTTCGGCCGACGGCTGGCAACGCATCGGGGCGGGGCGATGAATCGATCGCTTGCGACAGAGGCGTGATCCCTCAGAGCCGCGACCGTCAGGGAGCGCTTGAGGACGCCCGTTCGCCGGGTTGCGCCTCCTGACGGTCGCGGCTCGGATTGCGGCTACGGAACGCCCGTCCTTTCCGGAAATTCCTTCGCACAGGGCTTCCCCCGTCGTCCGGGCCGCCGAAAATCACGTAGGATCGATGCTCTTCCTTCAACCTTCGTCGAGCAGGACGATCGCCCGTTCTCGGAGCCGGCCGGATGCGTGTGCTCAGCTACAACATTCACAAGGGCATCGGCGGACGCGATCGCCGTTACCGGCCGGAACGCATCATCGCCGCGATCGCCGCCGAGCAACCCGACCTGATCTGCCTCCAGGAGGTCGACAGCGGCGTCCGTCGCACTCTGTTCCACGATCAGCCGGAAATGTTCGCCGACATCCTCGGCAGCAAGCTCGGACTGACCGAGCACGTCTATCAGCTCAACGTTCCGATCCTGCAGGGCGGCTACGGCAATCTGATCCTCTCGCGGTTCCCCCTCGACACCCATCACAGCGTCTGCCTGCGGCGAGGCTGGCGCAAGAAGCGCGGGGCGCAGGTCGTCATCGTCAGCACGCCCGACGGTCCGCTGCGGCTGGTGAACTGGCATCTGGGGCTTGCCGAAAAAGAGAGGCACTGGCAAGTCCGCAAACTGCTTTCGACGCCCGAATTCCGGAACGGCGACGGACTGCCCAGCTTAATCGTCGGAGACTTCAACGACTGGCGGAACACGCTCGCCTCCGGACCCTTCACGCAATACGGCTACGCCAAGCTGACGTGGCCGCCGAAGGAGTTCCGCTCGTTCCCCGCCTACATGCCGCTTGGGGCGCTCGACAAGGCGTTTGCCCGCGGCGATCTGGAGCTTGACCGTGCCCGCGTCGTTCAGAACCGCATTACGCGCGACGCCTCCGATCACTTGCCGCTGGTCGTCGACGTCAAGATCACCCATGGTTCGGCGGAAGCACGAAATCCGAAGCACGAAATCCGAAACAAACTCGAAGCATGAAGGACCGAAACGCCGTCGAACGCAGGCCGTTTCGGTTTTTCGGATTTCCGGTTTGTTTCGGATTTCGTGCTTCGAGCTTCGAATTTCTCCCGCCCGCCGTTCGGTTGTGAATCGACGCTTTGTTACGGCATGATGGCGGTCCACCGCCTTTTCCCTCCGCGGCGTCCTGCGGCATGCCCACTCGGAACATCGTGTTGATCGGCATGCCCGGATCGGGCAAAAGCACCGTCGGCCGGCCGCTGGCGAACCGGCTCGGCTACGCCTTTCTCGACACCGACCACGTCATCGAGGCGGGCGAAGACAAGCCGCTGGGCGACGTGCTGGCCGGGTCGGGCCTGAACCGTTTCATCGATCTGGAAAGCCGCTATATCTGCGGTCTGTTTTGCGAACGGACCGTGATTTCGACCGGTGGAAGCGTCGTCTACTGCGATGCAGCGATGCGGCACCTCCGAGAACTCGGCCCGGTCGTGTTTCTCGACGTGCCGCTACCGGTGCTCGAATCGCGTCTTGCCGACCTCGCAGGCCGCGGCGTCGTGATCGCTCCCGACCAGAGCGTCGCCGACCTGGAGCGCGAACGCCGCCCGCTGTACGAAGGTTACGCCGACCTCGTCATTCCCTGCGGCGACGAACCGGCCGACGACGTCGCCGTGCGCGTGATCGAGTCGCTGGCAACTGCCTAAAAGTGTCCTGACACAACTCCCCTCTCCCTGGGGAGAGGGGCCGGGGGTGAGGGGAGCC
>JBAQZJ010000530.1:0-8915 GCA_049790855.1 Planctomycetaceae bacterium
ACGCCGAGAAACGCTCCCTGACGGTCGCGGCTCTGAATGTGCAGCCCCATCGATCGCCTCGTTCGGTTTCCATGATGGCGTTCCGGCCTAGAATGGCGTCGTGAGCCTCGAACCGCACGATCCGACCGTCCCGACCACGCTGCCCCGCGACGCCGAACCGGCCGTCGAGGTCGCCGAGTTCTACGCTCCGCCGCCCGTTGCGCATCGCAACGGCGGAGCGGCTCGTCGCGACCCGTCGTTCCGTGACAGGAGGCAGTTGTCGATCGTGCTGTTTCTGGTGACGAGCGTCTGCGTCTTTCTGGTCGGCATGATTCCCGGTGGCGCCTTGAGAGGCGTGTGGCTGCAAGCGGTCTGGTTGTTCCAACTCGGAGTTCTGCGACCGGATTGGCCGGAGATGCTGACGAACGGCTTCGTCTTCTGCGGTTGCCTGATGGGCATTCTTCTGGCCCACGAGATGGGGCACTATTTGCAGGCCGTCCGCCATCGCGTTCCCGCGACCTGGCCGTTCTTCATCCCCTTTCCGATCAGTCCCTTCGGAACGATGGGCGCGGTCATCCTGCAGGACGGGCGGCGCGCCGATCGCCGGCAGATGTTCGACATCGCGATTTCGGGACCGCTCGCCGGACTGGTCCTGGCGATTCCCATCACCTGGTACGGCGTCTCGATCTCGGCCGTCGACGTCGTTTCACCGAACCCCACGTCGATCCATTACGGAAATCCGCTGCTGCTCGACTGGATCGTCGGATGGATTCACAGGCCGATGGCGGCCAACGAAGACATCCTGCTCAACGCACCGCTGTTCGCCGGCTGGGTCGGGCTGTTCATCACCGGGCTGAATCTCCTGCCCGTCGGCCAGCTCGACGGAGGCCACATTCTGTACATGCTCATCGGACGGCGGGCGCATTACGTCGCCTACGGCGTCATGGGCCTGGCGATCGCCTGGATGGCCTACAGCCGGCGATTCGAGTTTGCGCTGATCTTCGTCCTGCTGATGTTGATGGGACCAAAGCATCCGCCGACGGCGGACGACCGGGCGCCGCTCGGCATCGGACGGATTCTCCTCGGCTGGCTGACGCTCGCGTTCATCATCGTCGGCTTCACGCCGACGCCGATCCTGATGTGAAAGCCGCAAAGCGGCGACAGGTGGTAGCCCGGCCGTCAGGTCGGGGAGAGAGGGGCGTGATGAATCGGGAGAGCCGAAGGTCCGGCACTACTGTATTGATCATCCGTGCCCCCGACCTGACGGCCGGGGCTATTGCCTGTCGCCGCTTCGCGGCTTGTTGTCATGCACCCTCCCAGTGCCGTTTCATGAACGCCAGCCCGTTCGTGGCGAGATGCTCCTCGCTGGGGAACATCTTTCGCCAGATCTTCGTCGCGGCGGCGATCTCGGGCAGCGCGAGGCCGAAGGCTTCGATCATCAGCCAGCCGTCGTAGCCGACATCCTTGAGAGCGGCGAACGTCTCGTCCCAACGAACGTGTCCCTCGCCCGGCGTCGAACGGTCGTTCTCGGAAATGTGGACGTGGACGAGCTGATCGGCACAGGCCCGCACCGCCGCGGCAGCGTCCTTCTCTTCGATGTTCGCGTGGAACGTGTCGTACATCGTCTTCAGGTTCGGGTGGTCCACCTCGCGGCAGAACTGCGCGGCGTCGGACGAGCAGTTCAGGAAGTAGCACTCGAACCGGTTGAGGGACTCGACGACGAGCGTGACGCCGTTCGGCTCGGCGTATTCGGCGGCGCTGCGCAGCACGTCCTTCGCCCAGTTCCACTCGTCGTCGGTTCGTCCACTGCCAGAAAAGCAGCCGATCGCTGAATGGATCGGCCCGACGAGATGCGTGCAGCCGGCAGTCGCACAGCAGTCGATCGCCTTCTTGAGCCGGTCGAGGCCGGCTTGGCGAAGTTCCTTCGTCGCACCGATCGGGTTTTCGTCGTCGGTGCAAATCGTGACGGCGGTGCGCTCCAGACCCAGCTCGTCGAGCTTCTTGCCGACACCGGTGTAAAGCGACGGCGTCAGATCGAAGAACGGCAGCTCGACGCCGTCGTAGCCCCAGCCCTTGATCTGCTCGAGCAACCCGAAATGCTCTTCGGAAACATGACCGGTCCACAGCAGCAGGTTCATGCCGTACTTCATGGCGATTTTCTCCGGGGGCAGGCGCGGGATGCCGCTCTTCGCTCCCAAACACCTATCGCCAAAGCCCACCGGTTGCACCCGGTGGGCTTTATGGAGCCGCAAACCGTTCCGGCGGCAGCAACTCGTCGGCACGCCTCGCGACGAGTTCGTAACCGCTTTCGAGAACGCCCACGGCGCGGTCGGGAAGGTTCGGCAGCCGGACGCGGTCGAGCACCTGGTTGAGCCGGGTCAACAGACGCTGTGGATCGGTGTAACAGCGAAGAAACTGCACACTGCGGAACAGGCCGACGAATCGCGGCAACCGTTCGGGCGGGCGGAGCGCCATTTCCGAAACGAATGACGACACCTCGTCGGCGTCGATTCGTTCCAAGGCGGCGTAATAATCGTCGAGCCGCCCCGGCTGCCGTTCGATCAACACCGCATCGAGCAGCAATTCCGTTCCGATATGGCCGAGGAACCCGGCCCGAAAGCCGTCATCCTCGCCGAGCGGCTTGAAGGCGCGGGCCAACTGTGCCGTCGTCTCATGGAATGCTCGTGTCGAATGGAACCAGTCGTCATCGGCCAGATGCTGCAGCACTCCGGCCGCGAACTCCGCTCGCGGCGAACCGGACGAGTCCACGAACGGCGAAACCCGTCGCGACCTGAGTCGAACGCCCCGGTCGGCGACGCTCAACCAGTCGGGGCACGCAGTGCCGGCGAGAAAATGCGGCCAGTCGAGAAAGCGGACGCCGTGGGCGAAGTAGTTCACGGTTGGATGGTGACTGGTGGTCTGGTGTCTGGTCGCCTTGTGGGGTTGAATAGTTCGGCGTCGGTTCGTCGTGGTCAACACCATGCCACAGGCAATCGCTCACCAGACACCAGACACCATCGCCCCATGTCGTCCCCCTTGCGTCTAATCGTTCTCGCTCGCGACCAGAGCCGGCATGTCCAGGATGCCTGGCGCGACTTGAAGGCGTTTCTCGATGATCAGCCGGGGGCCGAGGTGCTCGCGGCGGCCGTCACCGAGGATCTCGATCTCGGCGGGCTTGATCCCGAAATCGCCGTCGTGCTAGGCGGTGACGGGGCCATTCTGCGAGCCTGCCGCCAGTTTGACCGGCGACAGATTCCGCTCCTGGGCGTGAATCTCGGCCGACTCGGGTTTCTCGCCGACCTGTCGCCCGAGGAGTTCCGGCAACAGTTCTCCCGATTGCAAGAACGGCGCTATGCGGTGGTCGAGCATCTCATGTTCGAATGCACGATCCGGTTTTCCGATGGGCGGCAGGAGTCACATCTCGGCCTGAACGAGTTGCTCCTGTCGAGCACGACGCTCCGCATGATGGACATCGGCCTGCATGTCGACGGTGAATTGGTGACGACCTACAGCGGCGACGGCCTGATTCTCTCGACGCCCGTCGGCTCGACGGCGCACAGCCTGTCGGCAGGAGGACCGATTCTGCGGCAGGATCTGCCGGCATTCGTCGTGACGCCCATCTGCCCGCACACTCTGACGAATCGCCCGCTCGTCGATTCGGCCGAGTGCGTCTACCGGCTGACGATTCCCCGCGCGCCGGAAGGCGTCATGGGAGTCGTCGACGGCCAAATTCGCTTTCCGGTTCACGAGGGCGACGAGATCGAAGTCCGTCGGGCGGCTGAAACCTTCAAGCTGGTCAAGCTTCCGGGGCACAGCTATTACGCAATGCTCCACCGAAAACTCGGCTGGGGCGGCCAGCCGCAGTATCGGCGGTCGTAAGAGCCTCCGACAAACCAGGCGCAGCGCAGAAACCCGGAATCTTCAAGATTCCGGGTTTCTCAAATGTCCGTTGGGATTTCGCGGCGCATCGGCGAGCGCGCGCAAGCGACCGAAATTCCTCTCGCCTCGATTTCCGGCTCGTGCTAGCTTGCCGCCTCGGCGGAGTCTTCCGCGCCGCTCAGCGTCTGAATTGGGGAGCCGAACGAATGCCGCTCAGCACCGTCTCATTCGTCTGTCTGTCACTGGCCGCCACTGTTGCCGCACCCGTCGAGGCGCCGAAGCCGTCTGCGACGGTCCTGCTGCAGTACCGGTTCCACGACGGCGAGTCGGTTCGATATCGGATCGATCATGAAGCGACGTTGCTTGCGCTGAAGGGCGAAACTCGCGAGAAGACGTTCAGTCGATCGCAGACCGAGCAGTGTTTAAAGGTCGTTTCCATCGACTCGGACGGAGTCGCCACGTTGCGGTTGTCGATCGAACAGGCGCGCATGGAGTATGCGTTCAACGATTCGAAGCCGACCGTGCTCGACAGCAGCCGGAAAAACCTGCCGGAAGGCGTCGGCAAAGCGATCGGGCGGCCGCTGGCCGAAGTTCGCGTGCGTCGCGACGGAACCGTCGAGTCAATCCAGCCGCTGCTGCCGCCAGCGGAACTTGCTGCTGTTCCCGGCAAGCTCGGACTGGACGGCGACGCTGCCGGCACGCTGTTCGTCTCGCTGCCCGACCAGGCGATCGCGGTCGGCCACGAATGGCATGACGTCGCGACTGCCAAGGTCTCGGTGACTCGCGAACTGACGCAGGAAGTCAAGATTCTGAAACAGTACCGCCTCGAACGAATCGAAGACGGCATTGCAGTCATTGCCGTCAAATCGTCCGTGATGACGCCGGTGACGGAACCGTCGATGCTCGTGCAGCTCATTCAGCGAACGTCGTCGGGCACCATCCGATTCGACCTCGCCGCCGGTCGGATCGCCGACTGGCAGGTCGACGTCGACAATACCGAGATCGGCTGGCACGGGGCCGACAGCTCCCTCCGGGCAGTGAGCCGCTGGAACGAGCAATTGATCGTCGAGCCGACCGCCGTCTCGGCCCGGTGAGCGTTCCGGGCGTCGTTTTTGACGCCGGTTCTGCCGAAATCGAGCCGGCCGGTTGATTCCGGCCGGCTTCGTGCGTAAGACAGGCGAACACGTTTGCAGGCTCCCGACATCATGCTGCACCGATGAAGCGCACGCCGCCTTCCGAAACGATGCGAAGCCTGCTGCGGGCGGCGCAGCGCGTCGCCACGGAAGCGAGTGCCGAGGCCGTTCTGTTTCTCGCCGACATCCCGTTCGACTTCAAGGCGATCGACAAAGAGCTGGACGGCGTGCGGCTCGTCGTCGCCAGCGAAAAGCCTGACGTGCAGCGTGCAGCCCGCGAAGACGAGATCGCCCTCGTGCCGCTGCTGCACGAACCGCAGACGCGGCAGCTTCAACTCAGTCAGGCACTTCTGGAAGCCATCGCCGACGAGTTGCTGTCGTCGGGCAGCCGGGTCGTCTGTCTTTACTCGCTGTTCGAGAAGGAGACCGTCGATTCGCTGTCGACGGTCAACCTGGCCGAGCATCTCTCGAAGCTGACGGCTCGCGATCTCCGCCGCCTAGAAACGACGGTCCCGCTGGAAACGCTGCGGATCGTCGTCGATCTGGCGGTCGAAGTCGGCCGCGAGGGGCGTGAAGGCAAACCGGTCGGAACGCTGTTCATCGTCGGCGACCACCGCAGCGTGATGAAGCTCTCGCACGAGCAGGTTCACGACCCGTTTCGAGGCTATTCCGTCAAGGAGCGGCTGATCCGCAACCCGCGGGTGCAGGAGAGCATCAAGGAACTGGCGCAAATCGACGGCGCCTTCATCATTTCCGCCGACGGCGTCGCGATGGCCGCAGGACGGCACCTCGATGCTCCGGCCGAGGGACTGACCCTCAGTAAGGGGCTTGGCGCCCGCCACTGGGCGGCGGCGGCGATGTCGAAACGGACGAAAGCCATCACGATCGCCGTGAGCGAGTCGACTGGAACCGTTCGCATCTTTCAGGACGGTTACGTCGTGCTGCGCATCGAACCGCTGGAACGCGGATTGAAGTGGTCTCAACTGGAAATCGAGCCGCCATCTGACGAAGGCTGATCGGACGGCGTCAAGGTTTCGCTTCCCGTCGTCGCAAGGTTTTGCTACACCGGTGTCTCCTGCGGCCGGTCTCCGGGCCGCGGCGCCTGAGGCGGGACGCCTCCGGAGTGGTTCGGAATTGATGCCGGACGGAAGGGATGCCGATGCAACAGTCGATCTGGAAACTCGCCGCGGTCGTCGGCGTTTCGGGGCTGGGATTCCTGGTCATTCTTCAGGTCCAGAAGGGCCTGCATGACGCCGGAATGATTCAGGCGGCCGAGCTCGACCCGAATGCCGCGCAGGATTCGGCCGGGCGAAATCGGCAGGCAGCATCGCAACGATCGGCGCCGGAGCCGCCGAAAATCGGTGTTGCGCACGTCGTTTCTCTGGCGGAGAATCCGTTTGCCGACGTCGAGTCTGCGGGCCTGGATTTTCGCGATTCCGTCCCTGAACTCCAGGGAGAGATTGCGAAACCGACGCCGACCGCCGAGGCAGAGCTTATTCCGGTTCCACAAGTCACGACCGCGGAGATGCCGACGTCACCTGCGGTCGATCCCTTCGCGGACATCCGGCAGGCGGACGATGCCGGCTCGACCCCTGCCGAGATCGTGCCGGTCGGACATGATGAACCTTCCCTGATGAAGTCGGCCGGGCCGGGACCGTCGGGGGAAATGCTCGCTCAAAGCGGCGACGTCAGCGACTTCGGCCCCGACCCGTTCGCTGATCTGGAAGCGCCGACACCCGATCCGAACGCCGCCGGACTCGAGGATCAGGCCGCCTCGGGCAAGCGATCGTCACTCAGTCGTCAACTTCAGGGGTCGGACCCGTTCGCCGCTCCGTCCGCAGAGACGATGCCGGCCGACGGGGATCCGTTCGGCACAGTTCCCGAATCGCCTGAGTCGGTTCCCGCTGAGCCGGTCGAGACGGAACCGATGTCGCCGTTCGACGACCCGTTTGGTTCCGCTACCGTCGTCCCCGTCGATGGTGCACCATCGGAACAAGAGAAACCTCCTGCCGACGCCGTCGAAACTGAAGATCCTTTTGGCGACGCACCTTTTGGCGATGCGCCGATCACGGAGCGAGAGCCTGCGGTCCAGCCGGAATCGAATCCATTCGGCGATGCCGTGCCGATGACCGAATCGTCCGATCCGCCCGCGGCGACACCCGAGCCGCCGGCATCGAGCGGACCGCCGATGGTTTCGCCGACCGATGCTCCGTTCGACTTCGGAACGTCGCCGATCGACCCGGACCCGTCTCGGGAACCGCTCGACACGCCGGCTTTCGAGGAGTCTCCGACGACCCGGCCGGCGCCTCCGGCAGAGAGTCCGCGTCTGCTGCCGACGGATGAGCCGAACGAGACGCCCGGAGCGGGAACGGTTTCACCTTCAACTCCCCGCGGTCCGCAAAAGGCGGAGCTGACGGTCGAGAAGAAAGCGCCGAGCAAGGCGATTCTCGGCCAGCCGCTCGTGTACGAAATCCATGTGATGAACGTCGGCGACAGTGCCGCACACGAGGTGACGGTGTCGGACGTCGTGCCCAAAGGCACCGAGCTTGTGGGAACGATCCCGCGTGCGGTCGAGAAGGAACAGAAGCTCGTCTGGAACCTCGAAACCTTGGCGCCGGGCGAATCGAAGTTGATCAAGGTCAAAGTCACGCCCGTCGAACCGGGCCAGATCGGCAGCGTCGCCACCGTCAACTTCGTTTCCGAGGTCGCTGCGGAAACGAAAGTCGTCGCACCGCACCTCACTCTGAGAATCGTCGCACCGCCGAGCGTGACGCTGGGCCAACCGGTCGATTTCCGGTTCGAGATCGCAAACAAAGGCACGGCGGCGGCCGAGAAGGTGATGCTTCGCGATCTCTTGCCGGCCGGTTTCGAGCATGTCGACGGCCATGATCTCGAATACGAAGTCGGCACCTTGCCTCCGGGTGAAACCGAGGCGGTCACGCTGCGGGTGTCCGCGGTGAAGCCCGGCAGCTTCACGAACAAGGCCGTGGTGACGGCTTCGGGCGGCCTGAAGACCGAAGCCGTTGCCGAGGTCGCCGTCGCCTCCAGCCGCGTCACCGTGTCGCGTCGCGGCCCGAAGCGGCGCGTTGTCGGCCGTCCCGCGACCTACCACAACATCGTCCGGAACGGGTCCGACAGGCCCGCCGGCGCCGTCGACGTCATCGAAGAAGTTCCTGCCGGAATGGATTTCGTCAGCGCCTCGCATTCCGGCCAGTTCGATCCCGATCGCCGGACGATCGCATGGCGGATCGACGCACTGGCGCCGGGCGAAGAACAGACGCTTCAAGTCGTGCTCACGGCAGCGACCGAGGGCGAGCAGGACAGCGTGGTGCATGTGGAAGAAGCCGGCAGCGGCCCGATCGAACTGACGTCATCGACCGAAGTCACCGGCACGCCGCAACTCTCGCCGAGCCTGCAAGGCCTGGATGAGCCGATTGTCGTCGGCGAGCGGGCGGCGTTCCGGATTCGCGTCAGCAATCGCGGTAACGCCGATGCGGACGGTGTGACCGTCGGTCTTGATCTGCCGTCGCACCTGAAACTCGTCGACGTCCGCGGCGGAACGGTTCAAAACGACCGTGCCGGACGGTCGGTCGTCCGGTTGGCGTCGCCGGTTTCGCCCGGGGGGGAGCAGTCCGTCGATTTCGTCATTGAAAGCGAGTCTCCCGGCAAGACGACTTTCCGCGCCGAGGTCAACGCCCCTTACATGGCCAGCCCGCTCATCAAGGACCAGGAGTTGGTCATCGCCCCGCGCAGCCGGTGAACGGCGACAGAGCCGCGCCCGTCACGAAGCGATCTCCCTTGTTGTGGTGCATGCGTCTCGCATGCACTCGGGCCGGCGGCCCAACGCCGGCCGAGCCGCAGACTCGGCGTAATGGCACGTCGGCCACCCGTGCCGCCCCGCTGGGGCGGTGTGCATGCGAGACG
>JBAQZJ010000531.1:0-6491 GCA_049790855.1 Planctomycetaceae bacterium
CCCTGACGGTCGCGGCTCTGAGGCGGCTCTTTCTTGGGAATCGCCCGCGGCGGTCCGGCCTGCAACGAGTTCGAAACCGCAAGCGGAAAAACTCGCCGCAGGAACGTTCGCCCCACCGGCAGGCTGACGCCTGCCGCTCGCCGAGTCATTCTTTCAGGCCGTCGAGCGTTCGCTCCAGCACGAGATAACCCGTCGCGTTCAATCCGAGCGAGGCGTAGGTCGCGCGAGCCGGGGCGTTGTCTTGTTCGACGTAGAGTCGGACAATCGTCACGCGTTCTTGCGAGGCGGCGTCGACGACGTGTCGGAACAGCGCCCGAAACACGCCCTGTCGGCGATGGTCGGAGTGAACGTAAACGCTTTGCACCCACCACATCGGGCCGTTTCGCCAGTCGCTCCACTCGATCGTCACCATCAACTGGCCGATCACGGTTCCGGACTCGGGGCCGTCGGTCAGTCGGGCGACGAAATATCGACCTTTCGAGCGGTCGTCCAGCACGGCGCGGACGCCGGCGGCGACGGTCGGCGGGTCAAGAACGAGATGTTCGCTCTCGGAGGCCAAGGCGACGTTGAATGCCGCGATCGTCGTCGCGTCGGCGAGCGTCGCAGGTTCGATTTCGTAGGTTTTCATAAGCGATTTGGCATTAGCCGCCCCGCTTGCGGGGCGCGTCGGCCAAGGCCGACGGCTAAGATTTGTTCCAATGCGGGCCGAACGTCCCCTCGTCGGGCCAAGCGGTGGATTGTATAATCTCAGTCGACCGGAACCGAACCGGCCGGGGATTGCCCGTCGGCGTGACCAGCCCCCGCCGTTCGCAGCGTTTCGAGATTCTTTCCAAGAGGATGTGTTCGATGGCGGTGAACCTGACCGAAGCAGCCGCAGAGGAGATTCTGCGGGCACGAAGTGAAGCCGGGTATCCCGAAGCGATGGTGCTGCGGGTCGGCGTGGCCGGCGGCGGTTGCAGCGGCTTCCAGTACAGCCTCGGCTTCGACGATGCCGCCGACGCGGCCAAGGACCACGTCGTCGAGCAGCACGGCGTGAAAGTGGCCGTCGACAAGAAAAGCGCCCTGTATCTCGACGGCACGACGATCGACTACTACAGCGGTCTCGACCGGCGCGGGTTTGTGTTCAACAACCCGAACGCCGTCAAGAGTTGCGGTTGCGGCAGCAGCTTCTCGGCCTGAGCCGCCGCGTCGTCCAGTACGGTCGTCCAGAACGCATCGAAGCCCCCGGAGCATTATCCGGGGGCTTTTTTCGTGTGTTGTGGCGTCTGCTCCGACCGGGGTCGTGGGTCACTTTGAACAAAGCGGCCAGAACTGTCGCCTTTCGCTCCCGCGAAAGGGCGTTCTTTCGCGGAGCGAAAGACGACAAATCGGCAGACCGACCCATCACCCCGACTGGAGTCGACTGGACCGCCGCCGCCCCGCTTGCTACAACCCCGGCCTCTTCTCTCCGGCTCCCGTCTGAAATCTTCTCTCCACAGCGAACCGGGTCGTCCGTCGACCTGGCAAAGGTGCCGCCATGTCCGTTCGGCGGAGTCTCATCCCGCTTGTCGCCGGCCTCGTCGTGAGCGGGCAGTCCGGCTGCCTGTTCTTCGAGCCGATGGGCGAGTTCTGGCATCAGGTCAAACGCAACGCCGTCCCGAGCGCCGACGACAAACGCGACTTCACCGACGAGGTCGACGAAGGCTGGGACGTCGTCGGCGAAGAAGGCCGGCGCGATCAGGAGGCCGAGAAAGACCCCGATCAATGGTACCGGAACTACATCCTCAGCCCGAAGGCGCGAGAGATCGAAGAGAACCTTGGGTTCGAGTGAGTTCGCGTTCGCCACGCGCCGAGAACTTCTCGCAGGCCAGAGCCTGCGGCTAACGGCGTTTATTCCTCTTCGTCCTTTTTCGCGAGCTTTTTCTGGACCGCGCGGCGCAGGCGATTGCTGCCGGCCGTTGCGGCGGGTTTCGTCGCGACGGCGTCGCGAAGCGCCCTGGCGACCGATTCCAGCAAGACGTCCATCGCGAACGGTTTGCGCAGATAGTCGGCGACGCCGAGCATTTCGGCATAAGCCTTATGCCGGCCGCCTTCGTTCGCCGTGATCATGATCACGGGCGGTGCGTCGGGCAGCGTCTTGAGGAACTCGAGGACCGGGAAGCCGCCCATCCGCGGCATCATCATGTCGGTGATGATCAGGTCCGGCCGGTCTTCCTCGACGCGCTTCTGGCCTTCGATCCCGTTCGGGGCGATGCGGACGTCGTAGCCGGCGGCCTGCAATACGCCCGAAATCGTCGACTGGATCTCGCGGTCGTCCTCGATCAGCAGAATTTTGTTCGCGGCAGACATCGGTCATCCGTCGTTCGATGAAGGCGTTTCGGACGTCCGTTCGACGCAACTGTCGAGCCGGTCGGCCGGTGCCGGGTGTTTCCTGCGGAACGAAAGTCCCGGCCCGACATTTTAGCCCGGCGCGGCGGGGAAAGCGATTCGGCCTCGGTCAGCGGCTCGCCGATCCTTCAACCTTCAACGATCGACCTTCCACTTTCAACCTCCGTCCGCTGGCGCATTCTTCGGCCTTCACGGAACTTTCACAGGGAAGTTCATTCGCTGTTCATCTTGCGTCGTAAAGTGACCGCCAACCCGCGACGGATGGCGCTTGGTGCGACGCGGCGGGCCGGATTCGTCCATGTCTTGAGGAGAACACGATGGTTCGGGGTCACGGGCTACCCGTCGTAGCGAGCAAGAACGCTCGCCGCGGGTTCACGCTGATCGAGCTGCTGGTCGTCATCACGATTATTGCGATTCTGATCGCCCTGGTCACACCGGCCGTCTTCGCGGCCCGCGAGTCGGCCCGCCGGGCGCAGTGCCAGAACAACCTGCGTCAGTTCGGCATCGCGCTGCACACGTTTGCCACGAACGATCCATCCAACCGCTTCACCTCCGGCAACCATGACTTCCGCCGCGACGGCTGCCCGGACAGCTACGGCTGGGTCGCCGACGTCGTCAACCTCGGCGCCGGCAAGCCGCAGCAGATGATGTGCCCCGGCAGCGAACTGTTCGGCAGCGAGAAGCTGAACGACATGGTCGGCGCCGTCAACACGTCGGGCAGCGGCGGGGCGCCGCCCAGCCGTCTGCTGGAAGGCATTTGCTCGCAGTGGGGCAGTGGCACCGAGAGCACACAGATCCGCATCGAGCAGATCGCGCAACTGCTCGAGGACGGCTACGGCACGAACTACGCATCGAGCTGGTTCCTCGGGAGGTCGGCTCCGAAAGTCGATCTCACGAACTCCACGATCTCCGACCTGAAGGGTCTGGCGGGCACGTTCGGTCCGCTGCGGCAGCGGCAGCTCGAAAACAGCGGCCTGTCGGCCCAGGTCGTGCCGTGGCTCGGTTGTGCCGGCCCCGGCGATGCGGGCGAGGCCGTTCTGTCGAGCAGCATCACGGACCGCGCCGGCAAAGAATACGTCTCGATCGGTTCGCGGCTCGCCGAGACCGCCAACGACGGCCCCGCGATGTGGAACGGCACCGACATCGACCTGATGCCGATCGGCACGAACATCAACACGGCGATGACGGCCGTCGATCCGGTCACCGGCGACCCGATCTGGCTGCAGGACACTCGCGACTGGTACGCCTGGCACGGCCTCGGCAAGAAGAAGACCTGCAACATCCTCTTCGCCGACGGCAGCGTCAAGAGCTTCATCGACCAGGACGGCGACCAGTTCCTCAACCCGGGCTTCAACGCTGCGGGTGGCAACGCGGAAACGACCGGCTACACGTCGGCCGTCGTCGAACTGCCCCCGGCTGAGATTTACAGTGGCGCGTTCCTGCCGCAAGGCGTGATCAAGAAGGGCAACTTCGAGTGATCGACTGGTACGATCATTCGGCGGCGACATGAATGAAGCCCGGCCGTGTTCACGGCCGGGCTTCCGTCGCGTCGAGCGTTCTGACGGAACATCGAGGCGAGCGGCAGGCGTCAGCCTGCCGGTGGGCAAGGCGACTCCCCAGCGTTGACGGTTCCTCGCTGGCGCGTCGGGCTCACAGATCAGGCGTCATCGGCACGTCGGCGGGGACGTCGGTTTCCTCCGGGGCGGTGTCGGCGGGTGGATCGTCCGGTGCGGCCGTCGGCGGCTCGGCAGGCGGTGTCGGCGAAAGCGGCTGTTGCGTCGCTTTCGACGGCGTCGGGGCGGGGATGGCGCCTCCTCCGAACCAGCGATCGAGTTGCGACAAGGTCCAGATCGCCACCGCGAACAAAACGACGAGACCGCCCAGCACGATCGCGGCACGAATTTGATCCGCTTTCCGGATCGGTTTGGGAGCCGCGGTGGGTTTGGATTTTGCGGCAGGACGCGAGGGAGTTCGTCGCGACGGCGTCGGCTCGGGCCGTTTCCTCGTCAGGGAGGGCGACGCCGATTCGATCATCGTCGAACCGGCAGGAACGGCCTCGTCGTCCGACCAGACGCCGGCGGCGACGGTCGGCATCGGCCCCGACGTGCCGACCTCTTCGGCCAGACTTCGAAGATCGTCGGCCGTCACCGTCTTGCGGCACAGGCCGGGCCGGTCGAGATCGGCGAGCAGGTCGGCGGGTTTCTGGTAACGTTCGTCCGGACGCTTGGCCATCAGTCGCTGCAGGACTGCCACGACGCCCGCCGGAATCGCGGGATCGACGTCTCGAGGATCGGGCGGCGACGATTGGGCATGCGCCCGGAGTTTGTTGGTCAGGTCGCCTTCGGAATAGGGCACCCGGCCGGTCAACATGTGATACCACGTGCATCCGAGCGAATAGAGGTCGCTGCGGACGTCGGCCGACTTGCTGCTGCGGGCCTGTTCGGGGGCCATGTAATCGACCGTGCCCACGGTGAAACCGGCACGGGTGATGCCCGACGCGGCCGTCTCGTCGATCGCGCGGGCGAGACCGAGGTCGGTCAACGAGGCGGTGCCGTCGCGGCGCATGAGAATGTTCGACGGCTTGATGTCGCGATGGACGACGCCCGCGGAGTGGGCATGGTCGAGCGCCCGAGTGATCTGCCGGATGATCTCGACCGTTCGTTCGACCGGAACGCGGCCCTGCTTGCGGATGACCCGCTCGATGTCGGGACCGTCGATATATTCCAGTGCCAGGAACAGATGCCCGTCCGCCTCGCCCGAGTCGAACACCGTGACGATGTTCGGGTGTCGAAGTTTCGCGGCGGTCTTCGCTTCGGCGAGGAACCGTCGGATCAGATTCGGCGGCGTATTGTCGGTTCGCACCAGAACCTTCAATGCGACGGTGCGGTGCAGCGTCGGGTCTTCGGCGAGGTAGACCGTCCCCATGCCGCCCGCGCCGATCTTTCGGACGATGCGATAACGACCGACCTGCGCCGGCAGGTCGCCGGCAACGACTTGAGGCGCAGTGCGACGTGAAGCAGAGGGTCGTGGTGGATCGGAAGCCATTGGCACCATCATACTCCATGCCCGACGGTTTCACCTGCAATCCGCCACCGACTGAAAGGCGCTCCCGGAAAGGGTGCAAGCCAGTTCGCGATTTGCGACATCCTGCCTTCTCGCGATATTCGAGCCTCTTTCTCACCAGCCGAAGCGCGTGACCCGGCCCGAAGCAAAGCCCAGGACGATCGACCGTCCCGCCGCATCGCAGCGGACGGCGGCGACGTCGTCCGGAGCCTCCGACGCCCAGCGAAGATCGCCTCCGCGATCCATGAAGTAGACTTGGCGTTCGACCGTAGCGGCGACGATCCGCGTTCCGTCGTAGCAGGTCGCGATCCGTGCCGGCGTCCCTTCGACGACGAATGCTCCTCGGTTGGTTCCCGAACGGTCGAACCGTTGAATGCCGTGCGCGAATCCGGCGAGTAGAATCGTGGCCCCGTCGCCGCTGGCGGTCAGGTCGCCGCAACTTGCGAACAGCCGCACGTCCCACCTCGGCCGGCCTTCGTGATCGAACGCCGCGAGCAGCCCGTCTTCGGCGGCACCGATCAGCAGCGGCTCGGTCGCCGCGAATTTCAGGAACCGCAGCGGACGCACGGCCTCGAACGCGGCGATTTCCCGGCGGGCCACCGTGTAGATTCGCACGTCGCGATTGGCGAGCGCGACCGCAAGATGCTTGCCGAACGGATCGAGAGCGAGTCCGACGATCTTGTCGTATAAGCTCAACGACCAGACGACCGCCAGCGATCGATCGAGCAAGGCGATCTTCTTCTCGTCGTACGCGACCGCCAGATTGTTTCCGGAATCGGCGACGGCGACACGGTTGATCTTCATCAGGCCGCGACTGACATGGCGCAGGCGGCCCGAGGCGTCGATCAGAGACAAGCCGCCCGCCTCGTCGGCGACAAGCACTTCGTCGGCCTCCCACGAGAGATCGAGGTGCGACAGGCGGCTTTCGGCCGAGAACGACCAGAGCGTTTTCGGCGGCGTCCCGACGCCGGCTTCCAGCCACGAATCGCTTGGCTCGGTCATCGGCGCGGCACGTCGTCGGCGAGTAAAAGCGTCCTGACACAACTCCCCTCTCCCTGGGG
>JBAQZJ010000532.1:0-4605 GCA_049790855.1 Planctomycetaceae bacterium
ATCTGACAGCGGTCGTTCGGTCCGAGCCTGCTGCGCTGCGAGATGTTCGGGAGTCTCTCCGCTTCGCAGCCTCGGCCCGAACGGACTTCATCCGACTTCGGGAACGTTGTGATTGCAACATACAAGAGCGCGGAGAAGGCACGGAGGAACTCTCTGTTGCTCAGCGATTCTCTGCGCTCTCGGCGTCCTCTGCGGTGACTCTTCACTCCCCCACTCCCTACTCCCCATTCCCCACTCCCGCTACACTCGCCGGCGTCCCTTCACGTCGGCCCATCCCATCCCGGAGGCGCGTCATGGCCTACTTCCCGGAAGTGCCCAAGAAGATCGAATACGAAGGCCCGAAAACGAAGAACCGGCTCGCCTTTCGACACTACAACGCCGACGAGCAGATCGAAGGCCAGTCGATGCGCGACCTGCTGCGGTTCGGCGTCGCCTACTGGCACACCTTCCGAGGCACGGGGAACGATCCGTTCGGTCCGGGGACGATGCACCGTCCGTGGGAAGAGACGATCGACGACGCCGACAACGCCAGGAAGCGCGTCGACGTCGCCTTCGAGTTCATGGAGAAGCTCGGCGCCCCCTTCTACTGCTTCCACGATCGCGACGTCGCCCCGGAAGGCGCCTCGCTCAAAGTTTCGAACCGGATTCTCGATGAAGTCGTCCAAGCACTCAAAGAGCAGCAGCAGCGGACGGGCATCAAGCTGCTGTGGGGCACCGCGAACCTGTTCTCGAACCCTCGCTTCATGCACGGGGCCGCGACCAGCCCGAACGCCGACGTCTTGGCCTACGCCGCCGCGCAGGTCAAGAAAGCGATCGAGGTCACGCATGAACTCGGCGGCGAGAACTACGTCTTCTGGGGCGGCCGCGAGGGATACCAAAACCTCTATAACACGAACATGCCGCGGGAACTCGACCATCTCGCCCGCTTCATGCACATGGCCCACGACCACGCGAAGAGCATCGGCTTCAAGGGCCAGTTCCTGTTCGAGCCGAAACCGAAAGAGCCGACGAAGCATCAATACGACTTCGACGCGGCAGCCTGTCTGAACTTCATTGGCCGCAACGGACTCGACGGCATCGTCAAGCTCAACATCGAGACGAACCACGCCACGCTCGCGGGCCACACGATGATGCACGAGCTGGAATACGCCCGCATCCACAACGCCCTCGGCAGCATCGACGCCAATACCGGCGACCTGTTGCTCGGCTGGGACACCGACCAGTTCCCGACCGATATTTACCTGACGACGCAGTGCATGCTCGTGATCCTCAAGCAGGGCGGCCTCGCCCCCGGCGGGGTCAACTTCGACGCCAAGGTCCGCCGCGAAAGCTTCGAGCCGATCGACCTGTTCCACGCCCACATCGGCGGGATGGACGCCTTCGCCCGCGGCGCGAAGATCGCCGCGGCGATCCGCAATGACGGCGTCCTCGACAAGTTCGTCGCCGAGCGCTATGCGAGCTACGACAGCGGCATCGGCAAGACGATCGAATCGGGTGAAGCGACCTTCAACAGCCTCGAAAAATACATGCTCGACAAGGGCGAAGTCGCGAAGAACGGCAGCGGCCGGCAGGAGATGCTCGAGAACGTGATCAACGATTATCTGTGACGATCGGCCTCACACCGCGTACCATTGACTCTGTCCATGCCGATGTCTCTCTCGGCAGAGGGTGACGATACGACCCGTGACGCCCGTTGAACGTTGGCACGTTCATTTCGTGCGAGGTGTGCATGAACGGTCTCCTGTTGCGTCGTCGGAACGCGCTCGGATTCGCGGTTGGCTTTCTCCTCCTCGTCGGCGTGACCGCCTTCTCGTGGCGTGCCTACAACAGCGACGCTGCGGCTGCCGCCGCCGAACGAGACGCCTTCGAGTACGTGCGAATCCACGGCTTCACGTCAGAAGGCTACACAGCGAGCCTTCTCACGAATCTGGTCGTTCATTTTTCCCCGCCGCCTTCGCAAACCCGCATCGGCACGACTCCGCTGGTGACGGTTTCATTTCCGGCAGACCGGATGACTGACAGCATGGCTGCGCACCTCGTCAACATCCGCCGGCTCCATCGCATTGTTCTGTACCCGCCCGACCCTGGTTATCAGGGTGTCGATTTCGGGGCCACGAAAAGCACTCTGCGCACGTCGCTCGCCAACCCGAATCTGCCGTTGTCGGCCGACAGCGTTTCGGTGATCGAGCGAAAGTTCCCGAAGCTGGAGATTCAAGTTCTCTCTCGCCCAAAACCGAACTCCACACCGGCCGTATCGCCAAACGCAGGTTGACGCGAGCGGTGCGCTGGATGCAATTGTTGAGCCGCGGCGGCGGGAGCGATCCCGTCGGTTGCGGCTCGATCATTGCGCATGGACGTGATTCCGCACCGTAGCATACGATACATGACGCCAATTGCCCTCATTTGGAGAGACGCCCATGCCTCTCGCCGACTTTCCTGAGATCAAAAGCCTAAGCACCGAGGAGAAACTCCAACTCGTCGAGGAGCTCTGGATCGACATCCAGTCGTCGCCGGATCGGAATTCGTACGAGCAGCGGCTGCGGGAGGAGATCGACCGCCGACTGGCGAAGTTCGATGCGAACCCCGAATCGGGTCTGACATTGGACGAAGTGACCGCGAACGTACGAAAGGCGATTGAGAATGCCCGCCGAGCTGCTCATTCTGCCTGAGGCGAACGGCGATCTCACTCGGGCTGTCGAATGGTACGAAGCGCAGCGACGCGGGCTTGGCGACGAGTTCTATGCGAACGCAACATCACGGTTCGAATCGATCCTGCGCAATCCAGATTTGTTCGAGTTGTTTCACGGCGACGTCCGACGTGCCGCGGTGGGCCGGTTTCCGTACGACATCCTCTTTCGTTCGAGTGATGACTGCGTGATCATCGTCTGCGTTGTGCATCACTCGCGCGACGAACACGTCTGGCGCAGCCGACTTGTGCAGGGCGAGTGAAATCCGGCCATGTCCGCTGCAACGGTCACACTGACCCCCGCCGAATACCTCGCCCGCGAGCGCGCCGCCAACGAGCGACACGAGTATGTTGGCGGTCAGTTGCGCCACCGGCAGGGTGCGAACCGGCACCACACTCTGATCATCGTGCAGTTGGCGACAGTTATTCACAGGGCGATCGCGGAAAAGCCGCTTGACGGCTATATCCTCGACATGCGGGTCCGCATCCCCGACGGCCCCTACTACTATCCCGATGCTGTCGTCGCCCCCCGGCCGCCGGAACTCGAGGACGCTCACCAGGACACGCTGCTCAATCCCGTTGTCGTCGTCGAGGTGCTTTCCCCCTCGACCGAAGCGATCGATCGCGGTGAGAAACTCGACAACTACCGTCTGATTCCGTCGCTGACCGACTACCTGATCGTCTTTCAGGATCGCATGCGGGTCGAGCATTATTCCCGGATGACGGCGGATGAGTGGCGGCTTGTGACTCACGACGGCGACGATGCGATTCCGCTCGAATCGCTCGGCTGCGAACTGCGGCTGGCCGACGTCTATCGACGCTGGCTCGTCGAGCAGCAGCAATCCGATCGCAACGGCTGATCGCGACGGTCGGCAGTCGCCCGACTCCCTCTTGCGATAAACGCGGCTCTGCGCTACCTTCCCCCGTTCCCGTCGCACCGGCGGAGGATTCGTACGCAGGGGCCGCAGGGATGAAGTCGAACTCGCCGCGTTACGCACTCGTCACCGGGGCCGGGGGCGGCATCGGGCGGGCGATCTGTCTGCGGCTGGCGCGTGACGGCTGGCACGTCGCTGCGACCGACGTCGATCTCGAGGCCGCCCTCGAAACGGCGCGGCTCGTCAACGAGGCCGGCGGCACCGGCCGGGCCGACCTGCTCGACATTCGCGAACCGGCAGCGTGGGCGCGACTTCGGGAACGCCTGCAAGCCGACTGGCCGGCGCTCGATCTGCTCGTCAACAACGCCGGCGTCACCGCGGCGGGACTCTTCGAACGCACGACCGCGACGACCTGGAACTGGGTCCAGGAAATCAATCTCGGCGGAGCGATTCACGGCTGCCGGGTCATGCTGCCCTGGCTGCGGCAGACGTCGAAGTTGGCCGTCGATCCCCGTCGAGCCTATGTGATGAACGTCTCGTCGGCCGCGGGCGTGCTCGCCGGGCCACGACAGTCGGCGTACAACGTCTCGAAGGCGGCGCTGGTCGCCTTGTCGGAGACGCTGCAACATGAACTGCGGCCGCACGGCGTCGGCGTGACGGCGGTCTGTCCGTGGTATCTGCCGACGGGGCTGATCGGCAAGGGCAAATTCGACCGCGCCACCGAGCGCGGCTACGTCGCTCGCGTCACGCGGCGTTCGCGTTTGACGGTCGACGAGGTCGCGCGCCAGTCGTTGAAGGCGACCTTCCGCAACCGACCGGTGTGCGTCGTGGGCCGCCCGGCGAAAGCGCTGTTTCTGCTCAAACGGCTCGCGCCGACGTTCTACGCCTGGATCGTCGGGAAGATGTACGAACGCGCCGGCGGACCAAGCCGCGAAGAGATCGTGCCCGTCGAAAGCGGCGAGTCTTCACCCATCGCCGCCTGATTCGAGCGCGCTTCGAATTACGAACACGGAGCATCCTGACGGTACTCCCCTCTCCCTGGGG
>JBAQZJ010000533.1:0-16363 GCA_049790855.1 Planctomycetaceae bacterium
CCACGAGGGAGGGAGGGTCGGGAAAGGGCAGCACGGCCGGGAGCCGCACGATCGTCGACTCGGGGGCCAGACGCCGATCGGCAGGCACGCCGTGCGGAACGCCGTCGAGATTCAGAACGTACCCGCCGATGCGGATGCCGTGCGGAATCGTTTCCGGCGGTTGCCAGTCGTCCGACAGCAGTAGTGCCCAGTCGCAAAACCGCCGGCGGCTCTCGCGGTTCGCGTCTTCCGCCGCCGATTGCAGCCGTTGCAGCCCGGCTGCCCAGCGTCCGGCCATCTCCGACCGCAGTTCGCGGCTGCGCGCCTCGCGGTCGGCACGGCGTGTTTCACGTTCCTGCGTCAGTCGTTGCTGCTCGTTTTCAAACCGCGTCCGCAGTGCGATCGTTTCTTTGCGATGCGCCATTTCCGACGCCAGCAGTTCGCGATTGAGTTGCATCGCCGAATCGCGCACCAGTTCATCCCGCCGCAAGGCCGGGGCACTCAGTTCGCGTTCCCGCTCTTCGCGAAGCGCCGCCGTTTGCTCGTCGCGTTCGGCGGCGAACCGCTCGAACGACCGGTCGCGGCGCTCGACGAGCGTCTCGTAGCGATCGCGGTATTGTTTCTCGCTGCGCTGCAGCTCGTCCTTGGCGAGCCGAAACCATGTCTGCTGGTGGGTCTGCGCGTCAGCCATGCCTTGCCGCACAGGACGGAAAACGCGAGCGGTCTGACTGGCCGCGATGCCCCACAACGCCATCAGAAGCAACATCGTGACCGCGAAGCTCATGCCGGCCGACAGCAACACATGCCCTGCCGGCTTGACGCTGTTCATGCCGAGCGACTGCGGATCGACAAGCAAGTAACCTGCCGCGAACAACCCGCCCCACAGCACCAGCCCCAGCAGCACGAAAGTCCCGCCGGCGAACAGGCGAGGCAGCACTTGCCGATGCAACCGCGCCACGCCGAGGCGTACCGCCTTCTCGGCCTCCTCGAACCGTTCGTGCGCTTCCTTGCGTGTCCGCGAGTCGACAGGCGGCTCGACGTGGGCGTCCGTCCGTTGACGGCGTACCTCCAGAAGTTCGACGGCGCGGGCATAACGCGATTTCAAATCTTCCCACTGAGAACCCAGATGGTCGCGCGCCTGCTGCAACTGGTCATTCAGCGCTTCGTACTGACGTTTCGGGCTGTTCTCGGCATCATCGTCGAGCAGCGACGACAGCATCCAGGTGTTCTCGGCGTACTGTTGCTCGACCGCGGCAAGCTCGGCATCGATTCGTTGACGAACGTGGCCGACGATCCGACCGTGTTCGGCGTCCGCAGCCTTCACCGTCGCCTGGTGACGTTGCGTCAGACGCTGCCGTTCGCTTTCGTGCCGCGCGTCGGCGTTGGCCGTCTCGCGCTCGACTTCGTCGGCAAGCGTCTGCAACGTCTCGCCGAAGTCGTACTGCGACGGCTCGTCTTCGTCGGCCTCGAACTTCGCCAGTTCCTGTTCCGCGCGGACGCGATCGGCAATATCGGCCCGCAGATCCGACAGCAGCCGGCGGTAATCGTCGATCGTCAGCTCCGTCACCGTGACCTCGTCGTCTGCGAGCGCTCGATGTCCATCCACGTCAGGCTCACCGTTCCTCCCACGACTCGCACTCGCGCTGGGCCAGCATCAGCACGTCGGCGAGGTGTTGAATGGCCGACAACGACGCGTTCACTTCGTCCGCCAGCGGTTTCAAACGAGTTTCTTCCAGGTTCCGGCTGTTGGCGTCGTTCCAGAACTGCCGCGTCTCGCTCCAGTTTGCGGCAAGCACGTCGGCCGCATCGCGGAGCCGCGCGGCGCTCGACGTCAGATCGGCGATTCGCATCCTGTCCCTCCTCGTCCGACGGCGCAGTGCCTGTGTCACGACGATTCACGTCGGCCGCTCTCTTCGGCCGGCGGCGGTTCTTCCGTCGGCGAATGTTGGTCCAGATAGGCCAGCAGCGCCGACTGAGTCCGTTCGAGCAGCGCGAGCGTTCGCGGTACGTCGCGATCGAGCGTCTGTTGCAGTTGTCCGACCCGGCCGCGATACTCGTCGACCTCGCGGTGGACCTTGATTGCGCAGGCACGAACGAGATCGGGTTTCGCCGAAGCGACCTCCAGCCGCCTCTTGGCGGCTCGATGTGCCTTTTCTTCTTCGAGACACGACGGACGATCACCGGCGACGACCCGCATCTGACAGTTTTCCAGTGCGTTCCGCGTGCGGGCGACTTCGTCGTATTGCCGGCGGATTTGGGAGCGCCAGTAGGCGGGCTGTTCGTCGTCGAGCCATTGCAACGCCTTGCCGATCTGCTGATCGAGCGCGAGCAGCGCCTGCGAGGCCTCGTCTTCGAACTGCCGGAGCGCCGCCGTGAACCGGGCCACGGCCTCGACCGACGTCACATGAGCCGCGTCGGACACCGGTCACCTCTGTTGGAGGTAGTCGTCGATCCGCTCCGCCTTGCGGAGCAAGAACGGGATGTATTCGTCGTTGGTTTCGATGAACCGGGCCATGACCCGCAGGTTTTTCGCGAATTCCTCGGCGAATCGCCGATTCTCCTGATCGCGCCACGTGGCGCTCAGCCCGTCGAGTTGACCGCCGAGCGCAGCAAGCTGTTCGGACAGCCCGACGTTGAACTTCTTGAGCGACTGGGCGAACCGCCGCAACTCCTCCGGATTGACGATCGCTTGCGACATCAGACTGCTCCTTCCATCCTCCAGTATACACTCGTCGGGCGACCCGATGCCCGCGGCGATGCTAAGCCGCTTGAATCAGGAAACGAAAGTTCGCGCATTCCCTCCACACGCATTTCGTCGCCGCAGGCCGCAGACGTCAGATTGCCGCCCATACCGCCCGCTTTGTCGCGTTAAACGAGAGAACCCCGGCGATTGCCGGGGTTCTCTCGTTTAACGCTGGCGATCGCGCCGTCGCCGGTCAATCGGCCGATTGCCCCCACAAGGACTTGAACCTTGAACCTACTGATTAAGAGTCAGTTGCTCTGCCAATTGAGCTATAGGGGCGTTGGGCGACGGCAGGCCGCCGGACCAAGGGACACATTCTAGCGGGGGAAGGTTCTCGGGCAAGGGAACCGGCATTCCTTTGATCAGCTCTCGATCGCCGACTGCGTCACAGGCGGTCGAGAGCCTGTTTCAGATCGGCGAGGACGTCTTCGATCGCTTCGGTGCCGATCGAGAGCCGTACGAAGTCGGGCGAGACGCCGCTGGCGATCTGTTCCTCGGTGCTGAGCTGCTGATGCGTGGTGCTCGCCGGATGGATGATCAGACTCTTGCTGTCTCCGACGTTCGCCAGATGGCTGAACAGCTTCACGGAGTTGATCAGCTTGACGCCGTTCTCACGCTGCTGGGTCGGCGTGGCCCCGGCGACACCGAAACCGAAGACCGCCCCGCAGCCTTGCGGCAGATACTTCTTCGCGTTTGCACGGCTTGGGTGCGATTCCAATCCGACGTAGTTGCACCACGAGACTTTCGGGTGGCTTTCGAGGAACTTCGCGACGGCCAGCGAATTGGAACTGTGCCGTTCCATCCGGAGGTGCAGTGTTTCCAGCCCCTGCAGAAACAGGAAGGCGTTGAAGGGGCTCATCGCCGGCCCCATGTCGCGCAGTCCCTGCGTGCGACACTTGAGGATGTACGCGAGGTTCATCGGGCCGAACGTCTCGAAGAACTTCATGCCGTGGTAGCTGGCGTCGGGTTCGGTCAGTTCGGGAAACTTGCCGTCGCCCCAGGGGAAGCCGCCCTGCTCGACGATGACGCCGCCGATGCTCGTGCCGTGTCCGCCGATGAACTTCGTGCAGCTTTCGATGACGACGTCGGCCCCGTGCTCGAACGGGCGGCAGAGGGCCGGGCTGGCGAACGTGTTATCGACGAACAACGGAAGGCCGGCCTCGTGGGCGACTGCGGCGATTGCTTCGAAATCGGGCACGTCGCAGCGGGGGTTGCCGATCGTCTCGACGAACACGAGCCGCGTGTCGTCGTCGATCGCCCGACGGAAGTGGTCCGGGTCGGACTGATCGACGAAGCGGGTTTTGATGCCGAGCTTCGGCAGCGTGTGCTGGAACAGATTGTACGTTCCGCCATAAAGACTCGTGCTGCTGACGATGTTCTGACCGGCCTTGGCGATGTTCAGAATCGAAAGTGTTTCGGCTGCCTGTCCGGAAGCGACCGCGAGTGCCCCGCTTCCGCCGTGCAGCAGGGCGACCCGCTTTTCGAGCACGTCGCAGGTCGGGTTCATGATTCGGGTGTAGATGTTCCCGAATTCCTGAAGCCCGAACAGTCGCGCCGCATGATCGGCGTCGTTGAAGGTGAACGACGTCGTCTGGTAGATCGGCACCGCCCGGCTGTTCGTCGCCGGATCGGGCGTCTGACCACCGTGCAAGCAAAGCGTGTCGAAGCGATAGGGTTGGTCGGACATGGCGCTTCCTCGTCGTCGGTGATGAGCGTCGATACTACGGGGTTGTGACCACGCGAGCAATTCGCCCCGTTAGCCGTCGGGCTTGTCCGACGCGATCGTCGGCCGAAGCCGACGGCTAACGGGTGAAGGTTGCGACGCGAGCCTGAAGCCCGATAATGCCGCGGACCGTTTCCACCTGCCCGATCGACGCTGCATGCCTGCCGAGTCGCCGTTGCCCCGGCCCGACCGCCGGAACTTCAACTGGTTCGCGTCGCAGATGCTGTTGCGCGCGGTGTTCGGCCTGTGGAACGGCTATCGGGCGCGGGGCATGGAGCGATTATCGCCGGGAGGCGGGTTGCTGCTGATCAATCATCAAAGCTATCTCGATCCGCTGCTGGTGGGGTTGCCGCTGTCGCGACCGGTGAGCTATCTCGCCCGCGACACGCTGTTTCGCGTGCCGGTGCTGGGTCCGTTCCTGCGGTCGGTCTATGTGATGCCGATCAATCGCGAAGCAGCCGGCACGGAGAGTATTCGCGAAGCGATCCGGCGGATGCGTCACGGCTTCCTCGTCGGCATTTTTCCGGAAGGCACGCGAACGACCGACGGTCTGCTCGGGGAATTCAAACCGGGGTTCGTGGCACTCGTTCGCCGGGCCGGTGCGCCGGTCTACCCTGTCGGCATCGCCGGTGCGTTCGACGCGCTCCCACGCGGTGCGAAGTGGTTGCGTCCGCGACCGATGCGGGTCGTCTTCGGCGAGCCGTTCACCGAGGCCGAGTTGAAGGGCGGTGCGGAAGCCCTGTCGGCATTGGCGCACGAGCGAATCGCCGCCTGCGTCGCCGAAGCGGACGCATGGCTGGGCGAAAGCAGGGCCGGCCGTGCTCGACGTCGCGCCCACAACGCAGCCGGCCCTACGGAATGACCTATGTCGCAACGGATTCTCAGCGTCTCAGGACTTCGCGGGGTGGTCGGTGACGGGTTGGACGCCGACTACGTCACCGCGTTCGCGGCGGCGGTCGGCACATGGGCGAAAGGCGGGACGGTCGTCCTCGCTCGCGATGGTCGCGCGACGGGCGACATGCTTCGTCACGCCGCCCTTGCCGGGCTGCTGGCGACCGGATGCAACGTGATCGACGCAGGCATTGCCGCGACTCCCACGATCGGAGTGTCGGTGACCAGCCTGAACGCGGCGGCGGGACTTCAAATCACCGCCAGCCACAACCCGGTCGAGTGGAACGGAATGAAACCGTTCCGCCCGACCGGCAGCGTGTTCGATGCCGCCGCGGGGCGCGAGCTTGTTTCGATTCTCGAATCACGATCGTTCGGCTACAAACCGCACGACGGTCTCGGTCGCATCACGACGCTCGACGATCCCGCCGGCCCGCATTTCGAGCGGATCATGAAGCTCGTCGATGCCGTTGCGATCCGCTCGAGGCGATTCAAGGTCGTGCTCGACTGCAATCACGGCTCGGGAGCCGTCGCCGGACCGCGACTGCTGCGCGAACTCCTCGGGTGCGAGGTGACGGTCCTCGGAGGCGCCGCGGACGGCAAGTTCGAGCATCCGCCGGAGCCGGTCGAAGCGAACCTGGGCGGTCTCTGCGACGCCGTGAAGGAAAACGGCGCCGTCGTCGGATTCGCTCAGGATCCTGACGCCGACCGGCTTGCGATCGTCGATGATACGGGGCGGTACATCGGCGAGGAACTGACGCTCGCGCTCGCGCTGGACCACGTTCTGCCGAAACGTAGCGGCCCGGTCGTCGTGAACGGCTCGACCAGCCGCGTGACCGCAGACATCGCCGCGAAACATGGTTGTGCATTCCATCGTTCCTGGGTCGGCGAAGCCCACGTCGTCGCGAAGATGGACGAAGTCGACGCGGCGATCGGCGGTGAAGGCAACGGCGGCGTCATCGATCCGAAGGTCGGGCTTGTTCGCGACAGCTTCATCAGCATGGCCTACGTCCTCGACGGACTGGCCAAGCGCGGCGGCACGCTCGCCGCGTGGGTCGACAGTTTGCCCCGCTACATTATCGTGAAAGACAAGATTCGCTGCGATCGCGAAAAGATCGACGCCGCGACCGACGCGCTGCGAAAGACGTTCGCCGACGCGACCTCGACGGAAGGCGACGGCCTCCGGCTCGACTGGCCGAACCGCTGGGTTCAGGTGCGAGCCAGCAATACCGAACCGATCCTGCGGGTCATCGCCGAGGCCCCGACCGCGCACGACGCCGAGGCGCTCTGCCAGCAGGCGATGGCGGCGGTGCGCATCGCAGTGGCGTAAGTTGCGCACTCGCCTGACGGCATGCTTTCTCGATGATTTCTACCGAGGGACGTTCGCGTCAAGCGGGAGCCTGACCGACTGCGCGGGTGATGTTCGCAATTTCGTCGTCAGAGACAGCGCCTGCGGAGTGTCATGCCCAGCGGCCGACGCGGACGGTGCTGCCGACGTCGTCGGGGGCGAAGAAGACGCGGGCGTGGTAGCCTTCGACGAACAGCCGCCACCAAGGCTCGCGCCAACGGATGATGTGATCCGGCCCCTGAACCTCGACGACGGAATGCACGGCTTCGGCTTCCCGGCGTTGTTCTTCGAGGACGCGTTCGACGTCGCACAGATCGGTGCCGACCACGTCGACGCATTCCAGACCCTCGATCGGGCCGAGCAGGTTGGTGACAAGCCAATAGCTTTTTCGCCCGTGCAGCACGGCGTCCAGACCGCGCCAGAGCACCGCGCCCTTCCAGGTGAAGTCGACCCAGCCGGGTTCGGGCCAGACGTCGTACAGCGTCGATTCATCGCCGGCGATATAGTCGCGGATCTCGGCAAGAATCGCGTCGGTCAGCACCTGGACGAGGCCTTGCTTGATCAGGCGCACGACCGCACGTTCGGCTTCTTCGGCGTCAAACAACTCGACGTCAAGGGCCGCCCGCGGGCGGCCGGGGTCGAATCGGCGACGGAGGTCGCACGCGGTCGGTCCGGGCAGAGGGTGGTTCGCAACGGCCGTCAGCAAGCGAAACTCGAGTGGCGACAGTTCGAGTTGCTTCTGAAAGAAGAGCAGCACTTCTTCAGGCTCACGGCTCATCGACGCCCCCGACAGAACGTGTCGCACGGGACCGCTTCGCCGCGGTGCGGCGTCGCGTCCAGTGTACCAAGGAATTCAGAGCCGCGACCGTCAGGAAGCGCATTTCAGCGTGCCCGCGCCGTCGATCGCTCGCTGACGGTCGCGGCTCCGATCGCCGATTATTCCGCACCGCCGAGATCGACGATCGCGGCCTCGCTTTCGTTGCCGTAGCGATCGACAGCCGAGACGGCGACGCGGATCGGGTCGCCGCCGACAGATGGATCATTCCGCGTCTCGCAGTCGTGGTCGGAAGCGGGATGGATTTCCGTCTCCCATCTCCACGGACCGTCGCCTTTGTAACCCTTGCGAACGACCCACAGGAAGACTTTGTCGTCGCCCTGGGGCACCCACGACAGCCGGCCGGCTTTCGGCTTCGGGTCGTATTTCACCACGGGCTTTTCTGGCGGCGTGTCGTCGAGCCACGGCGAAGCCGGGACGAGCGCCGGCTCCGAGTAGAGCTTCCAGAACGCTTCGATCAACCCCGATCGTTTTTCGACGATCGCCCGCATACTGAAGTGAATGTGGCCGGTCGCACCGGGCGTGACGCGGGTCATTTCGATCTGTTTCGCGATCACGTCGGCCGACCAGTTGCGATTGGGGTCGCCGACACGACTGGTGAACAGGCCCGGCCAGATGTGGCGACTTTGCGAGTTCTGCTCGACCCACCACGGCAGCAGAACGGCATAATCCTGGGCCGTCTGTCCGACCGGCCAGTACAACTGCGGCGAGAAGTAGTCACACCAGCCTTCCTGGAGCCATTTGCGGCTGTCGGCGGAGAGTTCCGCATAGGGATCGAAGCCCTGAATCTGCGCCGGATGGCCGGGCCGCCAGATCCCGAACGGAGCCAGTCCGACCTTCACCCACGGCTTCTCAGCCTTCACCCCTTCGTAGAGTCGTCGGATGAACGTATCGACGTTGCTGCGCCGCCAGTCGTCCTTCGAAAGCGTGCCGCCCGACGCCTTGTAACGGGCATACGACGGCTCGTCGGGAAAGTCGAGAACCTGCCCGTCCGGCCCTTTTTCTTTGTAGGGATAGAAGTAGTCGTCGAGATGGACGCCGTCGACGTCGTAGCGCTTCACGACGTCGAGGATCACGGCGAGCGAGTGATTCTGCACCACCGGTTCGCCTGGGTCCATCCAAAGATACCTGCCGTAGCGCTTGATGAGGTCGGGATGCGTCTTGCTGAGATGGTTCCCGGCAAGTTCCCCCCGCGCCGATGGATGCGACGCCCGGTACGGGTTGAACCAGGCATGCAGTTCCAACCCGCGCGCGTGCGCCTCTTTGACGGCATAGGCGAGCGGATCGTAGAACGGCTCCGGCGGTCGGCCCTGCTCGCCCGTGAGGAACGCCGACCACGGCTCAAGTTCCGAGGCGTACAGCGCATCGGCGGCAGGACGAACCTGAAAGACGACGGCATTCAACTTCAGATCTTGCGCCCGGTTGAGAATCGTCAGCAGCTCCCGTTTCTGCTGATCGACGGGCAAGCCCGGCTTCGACGGCCAGTCGATGTTCGCGACCGTCGCCACCCAGACCCCGCGAAACTCGCGCGGGACCGGCGGCGGGGCGTCGGCGGCGGGAGCCATGGCCGTGACGCAGGAGAGCGCGGCCGCGACGAGCAGAACAAGAGCGGGGTCAGGTCGCATGTCGGTTCCACCAAGGCGGAGGAGGTCTTGAAGCCTCACGCAAAGGCGCCAAGACGCAACGGAGTGGAAAGGAACCACGGATATCCGTGTGATCCGTGGTTCTTCTTTTCCTTTGCGTCTTTGCGAGAGACCTGAATTCCGGCCGGACGACGCGCTCTATTTCTGAACGCTTTCCCGCGTCCATTGCCGATCGACGTACCGCCACGCGTCCGTCGGGTTCTCGTCGTGCAGCAGCGGCGGCAGGCGATGCGGGCGGACGCCGTCGTAGCAGGCGAGCCGGGCGAAGCGGGAGATCGACGCGGGAATGCCGACCGCCGTGAAGCCGGGATGTCCCGTCGCCGGAAACGGGCCGCCGTGATTCATCGCCGGGCTGACGGCGACGCCGGTCGGCATCTTGTCGTTGAGCAGCCGGCCGACCTTCGCGACGAGCGCCGCGGCGATGCGGTCGTAAGTCGCGTCGTCCGAGCCGTGCGCGTCGCTGTAGACGCAGCCCGTCAGGTTGCCTTCGAGGGCGTCGATGACGGCGAGCAGGTCGTCCACACCGTCGGCGAGGATGAACAGGCTGCCGTTCCCGAAGATCTCCGTTTGGAAGGCGTGCGGATTCTTCGCGAATTCCTTCGCCGTCGTGCGGAGCAGCGTGTTGCGGACGCCGTACCCGCTTCCGCCGCCCGCCTCGCCGCCGGCGACGACGTCCGCTCCGGCCTTGCAGAGCGTCGCGACGCCGGCGAGAAACCCTTTCTGCACGCCTTCGGCGAGCATCGTGCCGGGCGTCGCCGCCTCGAAACGCGACGCAACCGCCGCGACGAACGCTTCTCCGGCGTCGCCCGCCGGCAGCACGACCAAGCCGGGATTCGTGCAGAACTGGCCGGCGCCCATCAGGCAACTGGACGTGAATTCGTCGGCGATCGCATCGGACCGTTCTTCCAGCGCGCCCGACAGCATGAAGACGGGATTGATGCTCGACATCTCCAGGTAGATCGGTTTGCCGACGCGATCGGCGGCTTCTTTCAACGCCATGCCGGCCGGTCGCGATCCGGTGAAGCCCGTCGCACCGATCTTCGGGTGACTGACGAGCTTCAACCCGTCGTCGCGGCTCGTGCGGTAGATCAACTGCACGAAAGCAGGCGGCAGTCCGGCCGCCTTCACCGCTTCGAGTGCCGCTTCGGCGAAGATCGTCGTCGTCAACGGATGGGAAGGGTGTCCTTTGGCAATGACCGGGTTGCCGGCAGCAACGGCCGCAGCGAAATCGCCGCCGGCGATGCTGTTGAAGGCGAACGGAAAGTTGTTCGGACCGATGACGACGACCGGCCCGAGCGGTTCGTAGAGGCTGCGGATGCCACCTGTCGTGTCGATCGTTGGCACCGTCCACGATCCTTCGCGGGCGGCCGCAGCGGCCTGACGCAATTGCCCCGTCGTCCGCGGCAGTTCGCCGTCCTTCAGCCGCGGGCTGACCGGCAGCGCGGTCTCCGTATGAGCCGCTTCGACCAGTGATGCGGCATGCGCTTCGATCTGTTCGGCGTAGCGTTCGAGAAACGTCGCGAATCGCTCGCCGGACGCACCGCGAAGCTGTACGGACGCCGCAGAGGCCGCTTCGATCGCCCGTTCGACTTCACTCCAGCGACTGACCGGAAACTCGTCGGGCAGCGGCTCGGTCGTCGCAGGATTGTGAGCACGGAAAGTCGACGTTCCCGCCGACGCCCTCCACTGGCCGTCGATCAACACCGGTCGCACGCTCACGATCCTGCTCCTTCGGAATGACGGGACTCATTGTAGGTCGGCCCGATGCCGTCGCAACGCAGGGTGCGTCGTAAGGTCTGGGCCGCGTGATTTTCGGATCAGCCGGAGGGCGCTCGCCCCCGGTTCCGTCCTCGAAAACCGGACGCTGGCGCGTGCCGGCTGATGGACCCACCCCCATGGCTACCTGTGAGAAACAGGAGACGATTGCACCCACCGGCAGGCTGACGCCTGCCGCTCGCCTTGTTGGTGGCGCAGCGACCAATCTGACCGTTGACCATGCGACGTATCGGGTTCGTTCGCCGTTCGCGGTGCGTGTTCCGCCGATTTCGCGTTCGGCATCGCCTTTGCGGTTCATTGCCAGCGAAGAGAGATTGTCCGGCGACAGGGATTGCCGGAGCGTCCGGACGGAAGTCGCCGCAGTGCTCCGCCGGTTTCGACAGGAACTCTGTCAGGAGAAAAACCATGATTCAGTCGCGACCCAACGAGCTTCGACCCGACGAACCGGCGAGCTTTGAAGGCGGCTCTTCGGGAAACACCCCCCATGAGCGGTTCGGACAAGAGACCGAACGCATGAAACGGAAGGCCGGTGACACCGTTCGCGAGACGGGCGAAAAGATGCGCGAAGCGGGTCGACAGACCAAGAATCAGATCGTGCAGACGACGAAACAGACCAGTGTGCAGGTCCAACAGCGGGCCAGCGAGATGCTCGCCGACAAGAAAAGTCGCGCCGCCGATGAAGTCGGCGTCTTCGGGCAGGCTTTGCATCGAGCCGCCGACACTCTCGACGAGAACGACGATGGAGCCGTGGGACGATATGTTCATCAGGCGGCCGATCTGGTCGATTCCGGCGCCGAGTGGCTGCGCAACAAGAGCGCGAGCGAGATGGTCCGCGGATGCGGCGACTTCACCCGCCGACACCCCGAGATCGTGCTGGGAGGGCTGTTCCTGGCCGGTGTCGCAGTCGCCCGGTTCCTGAAAGCCTCTGACCGAAGCCGATCGCTCGACGATTCCGACTTCGAGGGCAATTTCGGGGAAGGTCATTACGGTGCCATGAGTGACATGGACCTGCAGCGCGACCTCGAAAGCGGCGATGAGTTCGGCTATCGCGACGAGGGCTTCGGCGACATCGGCATGTACGCCGGATCGCAGCGCGGAATGTCGACTCAGGCCGAAGATATTCCCGACGTGACCAGTTCGCAGCCTGGTTCGAGTTCGTCGATGCCGACGAGTCAGTCGACCGACATGCCGAAGCCGATCCGAGACGACGACCTGGGCACGATCGGACGAAACGAGCCGACGACCACTGATCCGAGCAAACCCTGTTGATCTGGAGCCAAGGGGATTCCCATGATCCGCGAACATGAAACCTTGCCGGGCGAACCAACGATGGAGCCGATGGGTTCCGAGTTCCGAACGGCGGAGCGAATCGAAGCCGAACGGATCGGCATGGCCGGCCGTGCCGACGGTCGATCACTCACCGAGTTGTTCAAGAGCCTGCGCGACGAGACGACGCTGCTCGTCCGCCAAGAGGTTGATCTCGCAAAGACCGAGATGAGCGAGAAGGCCGCGAAGGCCGGCCGCAACGCCGGCTACATCGGCGCCGGCTCGGTCCTGGCTCATGCAGGGGCCATCGTGCTGCTGCTCGGGCTTTCGGCGCTGTTGTATTACGGCCTCGTCGAATGGGGCATGAGCCACATGATCGCCGGCTGGCTGGCGCCGCTGATCGTCGGCGCCGTCATCGGCCTGATCGGCTACGTGCTCATTCAGAAAGGCGTCTCGACGCTGAAACACGAGAGCTTCGTTCCGAAGAAAACCGTCGACTCCCTGAAGGAGAATCAGCAATGGCTGTCACGCAAAGCAACGGCTTGAACCGGGGCGACGGTCTCGTCGCGGATATTCACGAGCCGACCGACTCCGACGAAATTCGTCGCGACATCGACCGGACCCGCACGGAAATGGACCGGACGATCGACGAACTGGGCGAGCGGCTTCAACCGCGCAACCTGTTCGACGAGGTCATCGCGAGCGTTCGCGGATCTCTGTTCTCGACGTCGGGAACATCCTGCCGGACTTCGTCGGCCGGCGGGTCGCAGCAGTTGTCCGAACAGCTATCCGACACCGCGAGCCGGATGGGACGAAGTCTCATCGAGACGGTCCGTGAGAACCCGGTGCCGGCGGCGCTGATGGGGGCAGGTCTTGCCTGGCTTCTGTTCGAGGATAAAGCAGAACGGGCTTACCGCAGTCGACGCCTTTCCTCGAATGCCGATGCCGTCGACGAACTGGAGGCGTACAGCGGCTCCTACGTCGATGCACGCACCGGAAAGCCCTACGACGAAAGCTACGGCGCCGGCTTCGAGGATCTCGACGACGACGGTGAGCCTGACGTCGAACCGGAGAGCCTGAAGGATAAGGCGGCTCGCGCCGCCAGTTCCGTCAAGCAGGCGGTCCAGGGCACCGCAAGTGCATTGGGCAGCGCCGCTGGAACGATCGGTCATGCGGCCGGCAAGACGGCGCAATCCGTGAAGGGTGCTGCTCGAAGAACAGGCAGAACGGCGTCGTCCACGAAGCATGCGCTAGGCGACTACGGCCACAGCATGGGACGGTCGATGCGGCAGACCCGCGAGTCGGCTCGCGAATATCGTCACAGCACCGCCGATTCGGTGCAGCGGTTCGGCCATCTGGCAGCGGACAAAACCCGCGCGGGCTACGCGATGAGCCGTGATCGCTTCAACGACGCGCTGGACGATAAACCGATGGCGGTCGGCGTCGCGGCGATCGCCGCGGGTCTGCTGGCCGGGTTCGCTTTGCCGCGGACACGGGCCGAGGATCGGACGATCGGCCACACGGCCGACGAGTTCAAGGACGAGGCACGACGACGGGGCCGAGAAGCCGTCGAGCAAGGTCGCGACGTCGCGTCGCACCTCGCCGAAGAGGCTTTGGGGGATGCCGAGGGTCAGGGCCTGTCGCCCGACTCGCTCGGGGGCAAGGTCGCTCGCGTCGCCAAGGACGCGATGCACGCGGCGAAGGATTCCGCCCGCCGCGAAGGCATCGACGCCGGCTCGCTCGCCGAAAAGGCTAAGCATGTCGGCGAGAGCGTCAAGCAGAAGGGCAAAGACGAGATGGGCGCTCGAACCGGCAAGGCGGATGGGAGGCCGGCCAGCGTCGACAGCGGTTCATCGACCCTGCCGGCAACCGGAGCGATGGGCACGACCGTCACCGGCACGAGTGACTCCGACAAGGGCCGCACCTGCTGATTGCGTCCGACGCTTCGTTTCAACGGCCGCAGCCGCGAGTTCACTCGCGGCTGTCGTCGTTCAGGGAGACGGGCGACGTCACCCGATCTCCCCCTCTCCCCCCGTCTCTCCCCTTCCCCGTCTCCCCAATGGTCGTCACGCCAGCACGTCCTTCAGCACGTGCGCCTCCTCGACGCCCGTCAGCTTGAAGTCGAGGCCCTGGAACTTGTATGTCAGCCGGCGGTGGTCGATGCCCAAGAGATGCAGCAGCGTGGCGTGCAGGTCGCGGACGTGCGTAGGCTTCTCGGCGGCGTGATAGCCCAGTTCGTCGGTCGAGCCGTAGGTCACGCCGCCTTTGATCCCGCCGCCAGCGAGCCACATGCTGAACGCGCGGATATGATGATCGCGGCCGGGATCTTTGCCCTTGCCTTGGAACATCGGCGTGCGGCCGAACTCGCCGCCCCAGACGACGAGCGTCTCGTCGAGCATGCCGCGTCGCTTCAAGTCGTTGACGAGGGCGTAGGCGGGCTTGTCGGTCAGTTCGCCGCAGGTCGTCATGTACTTGACGAGATCGCCGTGGTGGTCCCAGCCGCGGTGATAGAGCTGGATGAACCGCACGCCGCGTTCGGCGAGCCTGCGGGCGAGCAGGCAGTTCGCGGCGAAGGTGCCGTCGGCCCCCTGCGTGCCGTAGTCGTCGAGCACGTGCTGCGGCTCGTCGGAGAAGTCCATCAGTTTCGGCACGCCGGTCTGCATGCGGAACGCCATTTCATACGCGGCGATGCGAGTCGCGATCTCCGGGTTGTCGACCAGTTCGTTCCGCAGGCCGTTGAGGGCGTGGACCGTGTCGACGAGACGCCGCTGCCGCTGCGGCGAGACGCCCGGCGGGTTGCGGACGTAATGCACCGGGTCGCCCGCCGACTGGAACTCGACGCCCTGGAACCGGCTCGGCAGGAAGCCCGTCGCCCATTGCCGCGACGAGATCGGCTGCGGATTGCGTCCGCCTTTGCTGGTCAGCACGACGAAGCCCGGCAGGTCGTCGGCCTCGCTGCCGAGGCCGTAGGTCGCCCACGCCCCTATGCTCGGCCGGCCGCTGATGCTCGTGCCGGTGTTCATCACCGTGTGGGCGGGGTCGTGGTTGATCTGGTCGGTGGTCAGCGACCGAATGATCGCGATGTCGTCGGCGATCTTCGCCGTCCACGGCAGGAAGCTGCTGATCTCCTGCCCGCTCTCGCCGTACCTTGCGAACTTCGCCCGCGGCCCGAGGCACTTCAGTTCCTGCCCCTGAAGCTGCGCGATCGGCTGACCCTTCGTGTACGACTCGGGCATCGGCTGCCCGTCCATCTTCGCCAGCGCCGGCTTGTAATCGAACGTCTCGAACTGACTCGGCCCGCCCGACATGTAGAGGAAGATGACCCGCTTGACCCGCGGCGGAAGCGTCGGAAAACCGGAGGCACCGGGTTCGACGCCGAGACCGGTCGCCGCCGCCTGCGACGGCTGGGGATTCAACAGCGTCGCCAAAGCCGCCGCGCCGAGACTCAACCCGGTCGTGCGAAGGAACGTGCGGCGGTTTTGGTGAAGAAGTGCAAGTTCGCGGAAGTTCATGGCGATGCCCTCAATCGATTGCCATCACGATCAGCCCGAGTTCATGTTCTGTGCGTGAAATAGTGACCAACTCGCGAAACTCCCAAAGGACATCGCCCCAATCGTGTTTGGCTCCATCAAGTTGACGAAGCCTGAAGATGGACGCGGCAGTATCGATCCGCACTGTAATCTGTGTCGCGATCTGCCGTTTGACGGCGTCAGTGGGCGGTGACTCGAATTCATCGAGATTGCAAAACTCGTCGACGACGGAACCTGCTTCCGCTGCCGTGACAGCCTCGAACGACTCGGCCGTGATCTCCGAAAGTCGATAGGGGCCATGAATCGTCTTGGAGTCATGTTCGTGCGAGTCTGCTGATGCATAATGGTCGCGATACCAGCGGCATCGAATCAGACTGTCTAGCAGCGTCCGATGTTCCATGGAGTCGTCCGAAAACGAGAACCTCTTCAACACGATCCAGCGATAGGTTGCATCGGCGAAATTGATCTGAGAATGATCGATAAACTCGATGACCGGGACCATGCGAAAATAATCTCGTGCCTCGATGAAATATGACCGGCCCTGCGTCTGGTGAAATTCGTCGTCGGGCGGTCGAAGCAGTGTCGCCTTTCGCTCCGCGAAAGAAGCGCCCTTTCGCGGAGCGAAAGGCGAC
>JBAQZJ010000534.1:0-3191 GCA_049790855.1 Planctomycetaceae bacterium
GCCACCCAGAACTCGACCTGCCGCTCCCGCTTCCTGCGTCCCAAGCCCATAGCTTCTCCTCAGACCATCCCCACGACCAACCGCCGGAACATAGCGCCGGGGATGCCGTTTTTCAACAGGCTGTTAGGCCTCACATGCCGCAGCCCCGCCATTTGAAGCAGATTCCTTACTCCCGCGGCGTCATAACTGCCGAGCACCCGGTGCTCGCGGCACGGGAGATCGGCGAGTTTGTTGTCGTCGTGTACGACTACATGCGGTTCCCGCAGGGCCAACCGGCCCGCAACCTGTACGCGTACTCGGCCGCGTCCGGCAGGCTCGCGTGGCGAGCGGATGCCATCGGTGCCGGCGCCACGGATGCCTACACCAACATCCTTTCGGAACGGCCTTTGGTAGTCGGAAATTTCGCGGGTTACAACTGCACAATCGAACTCGGCACCGGCAAGGTGCTCTCCACAGCCTTCACGAAGTGAGGCCTAACAATTCGTTCAAGCCGAACCCGCTTCGCTACACCAACAACATGGCAGGTAAAGCTTGCCATGTTGTCGGCTCCGCTACGCAGGTCGGCTTAACTCAGGCGTTAGACCGCCATGACGCGGGGTGCCACTGGTGGCTTGCCCGCCAGTGCGAGTGGTGCGCGATGTCCCATGCACTAGCAGCGTTGATCCTGACAAGCTCTCACAACTCTTCTGGCAAGCCGTGGATCGTCGGCAGGTCCAGATCGACGGCCGAATCCGGAAACACATACCGCCGAGCACTCGACCACTTCCAATCGACTGCTCTCTCGCAGAAGAAGCGGAAGCATGTCACTCCTGGCCGCTCACGCACCGTCAGTCGACGGACTAACGGACTCTCTTTCTTTGTCAGGTGCTGTTTGATGCGGAACGAGAACGGTTGCTTGGCAGCCTTGAGGAACGCCGCAAGCTGCGGATCGGGCGTTGTCGGACACACGAGCAGATGCATATGCTCGGGTGTGTACACGAAAGCAACGAGTCGGTACTGGTAGCGTTCGGCGGCGTGGTTGATGCTCGTCGAGAGCATTTGTTGCCACAGATCATTCGTCAGCAGCGGTCGCCAGCGGTACGTTGAGAACGTCAGCTCGTGTAGATCGCCCGGCTCGTGAAAATGACGGACCCGCTTACGGTGAGGAGACATGCCGGGTCAACGGGGTGCAGAGACAAGACGATGGATCATCGCCAGCCACTCGCACTGGTGGCCAGCCACCAGTGGCACCCAACAGAACGGCACGAGTGACTCCCAACAGATCGCCGACAGCATGCATCGGCGGGTCGCAATGGTTCAGTCAGACCATCACCGCGCGAGATCGCTCGAGGAATTCGATCTCACCCCGCAGCGGCAACCGGGGCCGATCGGCCCACGAGTGGGAACTTGAGCGTGAACGCGGTTCCAACTCCCACGGTGCTTTCGATGCGAATGCGGCCTTTGTGGGCTTCCATGATTTCGCGGCAGAGGGCCAGGCCGAGACCTGTGCCGCCGCGGCCGGTGTTGTCGCGTTCCTTCGTCGAATAGAACGGCTCGAAGATCTTCCGCAGGGTCTCGGGCGGGATTCCGGGGCCGGAATCGCGGACGGTGACGTCGGCGGTGCCGGTTTCGGCGTTTTCGCGGACGATGATCCGCAGGTCGCCGCCGTTCTTCATCGCCTGCCGGGCGTTGACGATCAGGTTGAGCAGCACCTGTTGGACCTGGGTGGCGCAGAGTTCGGCGACGGGCTTGCCGAGGACTTCGACCTCCCACCGGACGCGGTGCATCTGCAGGTCTTTTTCAGCGAGGACGAGCACTTCGCGCACGAGCGGTTCGAGTTCCGTCGGCTCGCGTCGGTCGCCACCGCCTCGCGCGAAGGCCAGCATGCCGGTCGTGATGCGGCTGGCCCGCTGGCCGGCCGACAGAATCTTGTCGAACGCCTTGTCGCGGGTCGGCTCGTCCTTGTGACGCAGCCCCATGCGGGCGTAGTTGATCGTCGTCGTCAGGATGTTGTTGAACTCGTGCGTGATCGACGCCGCCAGCGCCCCGACGCTCGAAAGCCGCTGTGCCTGCATCAGCTGCTGCCGCAGGTCGGCATTCTGAAGTTCGAGTTGCTCGATGCGCCGCCGGAGACCCTCGGCGTCGTCCGGCTGGACGGACGCGACTCGATTCCGGCGAAGAGGATCCTGCCTTTGATTCGTCATCCGTGACGCCGCCGACCGCGAAGCGCCCGGCCAGGCGACCCTTTTCTGCAAGGAGATTCCGTTCCCAGTCGTCCAGTGAGAGTATCGGCCCCTTCGCGACGAGGGCTGCAGGCTCGACAGGAGAGTCACCGACACGGCATGCAGGCCGCGCCGGTGGCGTTGCGGCGCGAAGTCTCCCCGGACTCAGCAATCGTTCCGACTGGGTCGACCTTGCGGGTCGCCACACAGAGGGGAAACGAAAAAAGCCCGCGGGCCGTGGCTCGCGGGCTTCGAAACTTTCATGCCGCTCCGAAGACGGCCGTGTGTCATTCAGCGTGCTCTTCGCCGCCGTGAGCTTGCTCGCCCTCGGCGTGTTCGTGTTCATGCTCGTGGTCATGGGTCAGGTCGCCCGACAATTCCTTGCCGTCGACCGTCACGTGAAAATGTCCGAGCAGTTGCTCGACGTCGCTGCTGGGAAGCTGGTCGATTGCGAGGGTGAACTCGCTCGCCTTCTCACCTCCACCTGCCGGCTCGAACGTCAGTTCCGCTTCTTCGCCTTCGCCGCCCTCGGCGTGCATCGCGACGGCGGTCGCCTCGACGGGCGTCTTCAGATCTTCACCCAGAATGTAGAACCGGGCGACTTTGGCCTCGGTGTCGACGACGAACTCGCCGTGGACGGTGTGATCGTCGCTCAGTTCGACGACGTGGCCGCCGTTCGGCCCTTCATGATGGTGTTCGTGCTCCTCTGCCGCGGGAGCCTGCTCGGCTTCGCCGTAGGGAGTGCCGCCTTGCTCGCTGCTGCACCCGACGACGTACCCGGCGATGACGACCAGCCCGAACACCCAACCGTAGATCCGCATAACAATTCCTCGTGCGGTGACATGGATCGCCGGCCCTCCTTGCGAACCACGGCGACGTATGGCGGAGAATTTACCGAGCGGGCCGGGCGAAAGAAACCGCCGAACGGTCGATTCGGTGAGATTCGCATGTGTCGATTCATCACCGCCGGCCGATGGGTGTCGTCGCCAG
>JBAQZJ010000535.1:0-4913 GCA_049790855.1 Planctomycetaceae bacterium
TCCTTGGGGAGAGGGGCCGGGGGTGAGGGGAGCCGTTTGGCCCACGTCGCGAAAGCCCAATGTCGTTTTAGCACTTCGGACCGTTGCGAAACACAAGTGAAACCACAGGACACCCCCTCACCCCTGACCCCTCTCCCCAGAGGAGAGGGAAACCGACGGCGCGAACAGTTTTGACACGCTTCGAGGTTTTGTCCGGACGCTCTAAAGACCGCCACCATGACACGACCGTCGCTCGACTTCGCCGCGGCCGCCCGGTTCGCCCGGCTGGCGCTCGATTGCCTGGGGCGAGAGTATCCGAACCATCCCTTGACGCTGTTGCTCGACGACGGCGACGTACTGCCGCCGCGGGAACATACGCCTGCATTCTTTGGCTGTTTCGACTGGCATTCCGCGGTACATGGGCATTGGACGCTCGTGCGGCTGTTGCGATGCTTGCCCGATGCGGAATGGAGCACGGAGGCCCGTTCGGCGCTGCGGCAAAGCCTGACGCCCGAGAATCTCGCCGCGGAAGTTCGGCACCTCTCCAAACCCGGTCGAGAAGGCTTCGAGCGTCCCTACGGTCTGGCCTGGCTGCTACAACTCGCGGCGGAGCTGCGCGAGTGGAACGAACCGGAAGCAACCGCCATGCTTACGGCGATTACCGAACTCGAACGACTCTGCCGCGACCGGCTGACAAGCTGGCTGCCGAAGCTGACGCGCCCGATCCGCTCGGGGGAACACAGCCAGACGGCGTTCGCGATGGGTCTGGCTCTCGACTGGTCGCGGGTTGTTGGCGACGATGCGTTCGAGAACGTGCTTATCGACGCGGCCGGGCGGTTTTATGGCGACGATGTGAGTTTGCCGCTCGGGTTCGAACCGTCGGGACATGACTTTCTTTCGCCGTCGCTCGCCGAGGCAGACCTGATGCGACGTGTCCTGCCGCAGGACGAGTTCTCGCCGTGGCTCGACGTTGCTTTACCCACCTTGGCGAGTGGGGGGCGTCAGCCCTCCGAGAACACGCCACGAATTTCACGCGAACCCACTCGGGGGGCTGACGCCCCCCGCTCGCCTTTGTCGCCGGTGGAATCAGCAGATCGGGCAGACGGCAAGCTGGCGCATCTTGACGGGTTGAATCTCAGTCGAGCCTGGATGCTGGATGGGATCGCGTCGGCGCTCGGTGAGAACGACGCGCGGAAGGCGTTGCTGGTCGGTCTCGCGGATGCCCATGCGGCTGCCGGCCTCGCCGCCGTCACTGGCGAGCACTACGCCGGCGGCCACTGGCTGGGCACGTTTGCGACGTACCTGACGACGCGATCTCGATTCGATCGTTAGCCGTCGGCCTCGGCCGACGCGCCCCGCAAGCGAGGCGGCTTACCCTTCACTCTACGGGCTGGTCTTGTTGTCGAAGCCGCGGTGTTCGTCTTCGGGATGACGAGGCCAGGAGAGGACGAACCGGCAGCCATCGCCGGGTTCGCTTTCGACGGCGATCTCGCCGCCGTGTTCGCGGAGGATCTTGCGACTGACGGCGAGTCCGAGACCGGTGCCGCGGGCGCCCTTCGACGACTCGAAGATGTTGAAGATCGCGGCCCGTTTTTCGGGGCCGATCCCCGGACCGTTGTCGGAAACGGCGACGTACACGAGATCGCCTTCGGGCAGGTGGCCGGTCTCGACGCACACTCGGCCGTTCGCGGTGCCTTCGACCGCGTCGATCGCATTGATGACGACGTTGAGCACCGCGCGGTGAATGCCTTCGGAATCGAACGTCGTTTCCGGCAGCGACGGATCGAGTTTCGTCGAGAGCTGAATCCCGCATTCGTCGGCGCGGGCCTGCATCAGCTCGCAGGCATCGGCGATCGTTTCGTTCAATTCGCCGACTTCGAGGGCGGGCACGCGCTCTTTGCTGAACGTCAACATGTCCATGACAAGGTGATAAATCTTGCCCTGGTTCTTCTCGACGATGTTCCAGCCCTTGCGGATCAGTTCCTCGTTATGGTCGCCGAGTCCCATGTCGATCAGGTAGCTGCCGCCGCGAACGCCCTGCAGAATGTTCTTGATGTGATGGCTGAGCAGCGCGATCGTCTGGCCCATGGCCGCCAGACGTTCCGCTTTGACGAGCGCCTGCTGATACCGATTGTTTTCGACGGCGAGAGCCGCTTGGCGCCCGATGGCGACGAGCAATCGCAAGTGCTCGTCGCTGAAGACTTCGGACGTTCCGCCGGCGGCGATCCAGGCGTCGGCTGCAGTCGTCGTGTCGACGTAGATCACCCCGATCGATTCATAGCGGCCCTGCACGGGCACGCAGAGCGCCTCGCGGATTCCGGCTTGCAGGATGCTCTGGCCGGGGTCGAAGCGGGCGTCGCGACGGGCGTCGCTCGTCCGCACGCCGTGCCCGGTTTTGAGAACGTAATCGACGATGCTGCGGCTGACCGGCATCTTTCCGGCGCCGCCCGACGTGCGGTGACGGGCTGCCACCGGGCTAAGCTCGTCGGAATCGGCCGCCCGCAGCAGCACGCAGCCGCGGTCGGCCGAGACCGACGCGATCGTCAGGTCGAGCACGCGCGCCAGCATCTGTTCGGCACTGCTCGAAGGGCTGACGGCCTCCTCGGCGATGCGGTACAGCACGCTCGTGTCGGCGGGTCGCACGAGCAGTGTCGACGGTGCCGCCGCGGAGGCTTCGGGCGAGACGCGGCCGACGATTCGCGACGAATCGCCGGCGTCGGCCCGGCCGACGAAGTCGATCACGCTGGCCGCATAGCGCGATTCGTCGGTGCGCGACTCGGAAAACAGCAGCACGCTGCGGCCGATCTGGATGCGGTCGCCGTCGGACAATTTCGTCCGCGTGACGGGCACGCCGTTGAGCCAGGTGCCGTTGCTGCTGCCGCGATCGATGAGGACGCAGCGGCCGCCGTCGCGCAAAATCTGGGCGTGCTGGCGCGAAACCTCGGTGTCGAGCAGGCGGATTTCGTTCCGCACGCCCCGACCAAGCCCGATCGGGTCGTCAGCGACCTGAAATCGGGCTCCCTGGTCCTGCCCTTGGATTACCAGCAGCGTCGCGCCGCTCATCCCGCGGTCGTCGCCCTTCGTTCACGGCAGGCGGTGCCGGACCCATTCACGGCTTGCCTCCGCCGCCGCATCATACACCGTTATCCAAGGCGAGCGGAAGGCGTCAGCCTTCCGGTGCATCCACTCGGCCGCCCATGAAGCTTGTGGTGCATGCGTCTCGCATGCGCACCGCCCCGGGCAGGGGCGGCACGGTCCGAACGGCGAGCAAATCGTACATTCACGCCGAGCCTTCGGCTCGGCCGAGGTCGGGCCTGCGGCCCGATCGCACGCGAGACGCGTGCGCCACAACGTCGACACGCCGACTTCGACGCTACGCCGCCCGTCGCGATGGCGGTTCGGCGAGCAGCTCCTCAACCGCGCGGATCAACTCGGCGTACTGGAACGGCTGCGAGAGCCGCCGTTCGTCGCCCGGCGACGGGGCGACGTCCTCCGTCGTGATCGTTCCGATGACGATCCGCGGCACGGTGCCGTACTTGAACCGGCGATCGACGTCGGAGGCCGCATCGTCATGCACGACGAGCACGCTGCGCTCGGTCGGTGTCGTCGCCGAGTCGAACGATCGGATGCGATCGACGCGATGTCCGCGAGGCTCGAACACCTCGCGGAGCACCTCCGCCGTTTCCGGCACTCCGTCGACGATCACCACGTGCTGCCCGCTCGTCACGACGACCTTTCCTGACTATGCTCCCACCACCGGGCGAGGGGCTGTCGCCCCCGCGGCGGTCGGGGAACATAGTTGACGGATCGAAGCCTGTCAAAAGGAAATGTCGATCGTCGAAAGAACAATCCGCGGTTCCTTCCGTCGCGACTCAAGATCTCCGTTCTGCACAAGATCCCCGTTCTGCAATCGAACCCGCTGATGCGGGTGACTACGAACGAGACCGAGCAGCAATCGCGCCCGACGACGTGGGACGTCGATTTGCGCTCCCTGACGGTCGCGGCTCTGATCGTGACGCTCCGCAGAAGAACGGAAGAAACAAAGGACGCGCATCTCCTCTGTTCTTCCGTCCCCCGTTCTTCGGCCCTCTCACTTCGCCGCCGCGTAGCGCTTCGCGACTTCGTCCCAGTTGACGACGTTCCAGAAGGCTTTCACGTAGTCCGGGCGCTTGTTCTGGTACTTGAGGTAGTAGGCGTGCTCCCAGACGTCGAGGCCGAGAATCGGCGTGCGACCTTCCGAAAGCGGCGTGTCCTGGTTCGGCGTGCTTTCGACCGCCAGCGATCCGCCGTCGACCGTCAGCCAGGCCCAGCCGCTGCCGAACCGCGTCGCGGCGGCGTTGTTGAACTCTTCGACGAGCTTGTCGAAGCTGCCGAATGTCTGGTCGATCGCGGCGGCGAGTTCGCCGCTCGGCTTGCCGCCGCCGTCGGGTTTGAGGATCGTCCAGAAGAAGCTGTGATTGCTGTGACCGCCGCCGTTGTTGCGAAGGGCGGTTCGCACATCCTCGGGAACCTTCGCGAGGTTCCGCATCAGTTCGTCGACTTCCATCTTCGCGAGTTCGGGATGCTTTTCGAGCGCCGCGTTCGCCTTGTCGATGTAGGCCTGATGGTGCTTCGTGTGATGGATCTCCATCGTCTTCGCGTCGATGTGCGGTTCGAGCGCATCGTTGGCATACGGCAGTTTCGGCAACGTGTAAGCCATCACGGTTCTCCGGCAAGAGGCATCGGAAATGGAATCGAAGCCCACGAAGTCGCTTCGCGGGCTTGCGGCGTTTCCGGCAATCCAATTCGCATTCTAGACCGCACGTCCGATCGCACAACCGGCGCTGGACCGGGAGAACCCCGGTGTGGGCAATGTCGCGGTGCGACCGCTCAACGACAGCGGATGTCGGCGGATAGGTCGGAATCCCTCGCTGGCGCGTCGGGCTTGCGGAAGG
>JBAQZJ010000536.1:0-20913 GCA_049790855.1 Planctomycetaceae bacterium
GTCCTGCAAGGAAGCATGGTCGACAATCCGCTCAGCCCGACGGGCGAGCGGCAGGCCGCCGCCGTCGCCGAGTTCCTAAAGAACGTGCCCGTCGCCGCCGTCTATTGCAGTCGGTTGGCGCGAGCGATGCAGACGGCTGGTGCGATCGCCCGGCACCAGAATCTCGATCCGACGCCACTCGATGCGATCCATGAAATCGACGTCGGACAATGGGAAGGGCTGAGTTGGGCTGCGATTCAGGAGCGTCACCGCGATTCGTATGACGCATTCATCGCCAGCCCGGGCACGGTCGCCTATCTCGGCGGCGAATCGTACGCCCACGTACTGACACGGGCCGAGCCGGTCTTCACCGCACTGCTGCAACGACATCTCGGGCAGACGATCGTGGTCGTCGCACATAACGTCGTCAACCGGGCCTATCTGGCACGTCTGCTGGGGCTGGACATCAACCTGGCGAAGAATATCGAGCAGACGAACACCTGCATCAACGTCATCGAATACGATGCAGAGAAGAACCGCGCAACGGTCGCGACGCTCAACGCCGCTTTTCACGTGCCGGGCGTTTTCGACCCACCCTACGATGATCTTCGATCCTCGATCCTCTGCAAACCGGGGTAGGCGAAGTCGGAATCGATCGCTAGAATCCCGCCCCCCGCTGCCGGGTCAACCCGGCCGGTTCGGCCGTCAGGCCGGACCATGGCGCTCTCGTCGCGTCCCGCTTTCCCGATCATCTCAGCCGACCCGAGAAAGGACCTGGGCCGACCATGCGCCGGTTCACGCCTGACAGGTTCGTTGCACTCGTTCTCTGCGGAATCACCGCGGCGTCGTCGCCGGCGATTGCCCAGGAGGCAGGACGTGCGCGGGTCACTGCGACCGAAGCCGCTGCCGAACAACCGACCGGCCAGGAGCCGCGTCCGACGGGCCAGGCCTTGCACAGGCCGCCGGACGATCCGCAGCTCGACCGGGTTCTCAACGACTGGTTTCAGAAGACCCGCGGGATCAATAAGCTCCAGGGCGACCACCGGCGATACACCTATGAAGCGACCTTTCAGGTCGTGAAGGTTTCCGAAGGCAAGTTCTACTTCGAGGCACCCGACAAAGGCCGCATCGACCTCGAGCCGGTGGACGAGAAGTCGCTGAAGGACTCCGATCCGAACGCCGAGGGTGTCCAGATTCCCGAAGCCGGCCAGCAGAAGCTGTTCACGCTCAAGCCGGACCAGCCCGAGCAATGGGTCTGCGACGGCACGCAGATCATGCGCGTCGACAACGCCGCCAAGACCTACGAAGTCTCGACGATTCCGAAGGAGCATCGCGGCAAGAACATCATGGACGGTCCGCTGCCGTTCCTGTTCGGATTGCCGCCCGAAAAGGCCAAGCAGCGCTACGCCATGACGCTCCAGCCGCTGCCGCCCGAGCGGGGAGTCGTTTATCTCGTCGTCACCCCGCTGCTGAAGCAGGACGCGGCAAACTGGCAGCGGGCCGACGTGATGCTCGACGCCCGGACGTACCTGCCGACGGCCATCAAGCTGCTCGATCCGTCGGGAAATCGCGTGACGGTGTTCTCCTTCGGCGATCATCAGGCGAATAAGGTCAATCTGATATCGTGGATCGGTATCGGTGATCCGTTCAAACCGGCGTTGATCGGGTACAAACAAGTCCAGTCGGGAGCGCCGCAGCCGGTGCGTGTGGCCGAGAACGGCAAAGTCGAAGCCCTCACCGGCATGCCGGCGGTCGTCGGGCTGAGCCATTCCGATGCGCAGAAGACGCTGACCACCCGCGGTTTCGCTAAGGAGCAGATCAAGTTCGCGATGGATACGGCCCCGAGCAACGAGAAGCTCAAGTGGCACGTCAAATCGCAGCAGCCGGCTCCGAAGGCTGCGGTCCAGCCCGGCCAGACGATCGTGCTGACGCTGTACGTCACCCAGCAGGATCTCGACAAAGAACGAGCCAGGAAAGCCCAAGCGGCGAACTGACGACAGGCTCTCCTCGAACGTTTTCGAGCCGGCGGAGGCAACTCCGCCGGCTCGTTTTCGTGGGGTCGCAAGAATGCGGCTTGAAAAGGAACTGTACGAAGCTTTAGGCTGGGTTCGTTGACGCGACGGCGGGCCGGCTATGAGTGAATCGACGAATCTTCAGACGGTCACGCCGACGGCGGTCGTCGCTGATCCTCCGACAGAAGCCGCCTCGATTCCCCCCGCCGAAGGTCAACCCCGCGACCTGCCGTCGCAGTCGATCGCGAAACCCGACGCTGCGACACGTTCGTCGGGCGTTTGGTCCTCGCTGTGGCTGACCGATCGCGACGTCGCGGTGTTCACGGCACTGGCGATCCTCGTTCTCGTGCTGCTGGTCGCGCGCTGGGCACAACTGTCTGGCTGGGGCAGACACGAGATCGAGATCGAGCGTCTGACGCCGATCGCGCATGCACAGCAGCTCGATCTGAACGAAGTGACGTGGGTCGAACTTGTTCAATTCGAGGGCATCGGCGAATCTCTTGCCGTCCGAATCGTCGAAGACCGCGAGACGCATGGCCCTTTTCGCAGCGTCGACGACCTCGACCGCGTCAAGGGGATCGGCCCGAAGACGCTCGAGCGGCTGCGGCCGTATCTGACGGTCGAGACGGCGAACGAAGGGTTGTGAAGAACCCGGCGGGCGCAGCCGCCGGGCTTTCATGAAGGCGACCGTCCGTCATTGGCTGTCCGAAACGATCCAGATGTTTCGGAAGTAGAGCGGGTTGCCGTGGTTCTGCACGAAGATCGGGCCTGGTCCCGGTCCTTCCGCCTGTGTTCCACCCGGCGTGCCGGCGGGCACTTCGACGTCGTCGTGAATGGTGACGCCGTTGTGTTTGACGGTCATGCGGGCCGGCGCCGTCTTCTTGCCGCCGTCGTCGAACTTCGCGGCGGTGAACTCGATGTCGTACGTCTGCCATTGAAGCGGCGGCAGGCACATATTCACCGACGGGGCGGCCGCCTTGTAGATGCCGCCGCATTCGTTGTCGGCGCCTTCCAGCCCGAACGAATCGAGCACCTGCACCTCGTAACGTCCCTGCTGATAAACGCCGCTGTTGCTGCGAGCCTGCCCGCGAGCGTGCGGCATGTACGAAAGCATGAACTCCAGGTGCAGCGTGTAGTCGCCGAATTTTTCGGCCGTGGTGAACGACTCGCGGAGGTTGTCGTTCTCGAACCGGGCGCCCGGCTCGAAGTTCTTCAGATCGGATTTCTGACCGCGAAAGAGCACGACCGCTCCTTCAGACGGGTCGGCTCCCAGTGTAGGGCTTTTGCGTTCGGTGCGTTGCAGTTCGCCGATCTCTTCGCCGTCGATCGCGATCGTCATTCGCCCTTCGCGAATGACGGCTCTCGCAGTCCCTTCGGGATTGGCGATGACGAGTTCCGCCCCATTTCGCTCGCCGGACGCTCGCACTTTGTCTTCGCCGTTCCAGCCGGCTCCGGGCAATCCGCCGGGGTAGCCGACGGCGTCGAACTTGCCTCCGCCGAGCGCGACGACCTGAACCCCGTACTTCGCGTCTTCGCCGTCGCGACTGAGTGTTCCCGCATACTCGCCCTGAAACGCGAAGTCTTCGTCAACCTCATCGCGCGACAACGTCGCCTTTTTTTCCTGTGCAGTTGCGGACGCGGCGAACGCGACCGCCAGAAAGAGGACTGGAATCAGGCGGCTCATGAAGGCTCCTCGACGCAGGCTTGAAGGCAACCGCCGGTCTTCCGACGGCCTTGGCATTCTCGCGGTCCGATTCCGCTCGTTGCAACCCGCAGCGGGACGCCGTGGATGTGACGTGGGAAGATCGAGCAGCGAGGACGAAACGGAATCGGACGCCCTTCTCGCACCTCCACGACCCCTGTGGCCCCGGCCGCGCGGCTCTGATAAACTTCAGTGACGAAATCGACCACCACCGAGGCTGCCCGATGGGTCCGGACAAAAAAAAGATCGCCGCCGCCAGTTGGAAGCGCGGCTCGGAAGCGATGGCGAAGGAAGACTGGGATTTCGCGATCCTGATGCTCGGCCAGTGCGTCTCGCTGGTGCCGGACAACCTCATGTATCGCCAGGCGCTGCGCGGCGTCGAGTACCGCAAGTACGGCAACAACAAGTCGGGCGCGAAAATGTCCGGCGCGCGGCTGATGGGCGTCCGGACGATGATCAAGAAATCGCGGATGCAGAAGAACTGGGAGAACCTCGACCAAGAGGCCGAAAAAGGGTTGCAGGTCAATCCCTGGGACGCACAGCTCAACGCCGACGTCGCGGAGGCCTGCCGCGAGCGCGGGTTCGACGAGGTCGCCGTCTTCTCTTACGAAAAGGCGCTGGAGAGCGACGCGAGCAACAAGGAGCTGCTCAAGTCGCTGGCCGAGTTGTACGAGGAGCGCGGCGAGTACGACAAGGCGATCGGCGTCTGGTCGAAGATCTCGAAACTCGATCCGAACGACCAGTCCCCCAACCGCAAGATCACCGACCTGCACACGATGAAGGTGACGCATCGCGGCGGATACGACGAGGCCCAAAGCGCCAAGCAGGTGCGTGCCCAGCCGCAAAATGCTTACGAGCAATACGCCCCGGCGACGGGGCGACAGCAGCAGGAATCGGTCGCCCCTGGGCAGAGCGCCGAAGCCGACTTGCAGCACGCGATCCGCAAAGATCCGGAGAACAAGGAGCTCCGCCAGAAGCTCGCCGACTACTACCGCCGCAACGACCGCCTCGAAGAGGCGATGACGCAGTTTCAGAAAGCGCTGGAACTGTCGGGCGGCGACCCGGCGCTTCGCGAGCAGTTGGAAGATACAGAACTCCAGCGGATGCGGAAGAACGTCGAGCTTGGCGTGGAAAAGCTCAAGAAGTCTCCCGAAGACGAGTCGCTTCGCCAGAAAGTCGCCGCGATCAAGACCGAGTTCCTCAAACGCGAGGTCGAGGTGTTCCAGTCGCGCGTCGATCGTTATCCCAAGGATCTTCAGCGAAAGTTCGACCTTGCCCAGCGGCTGATGAAGTTCAAGCGCTGGGACCAGGCGATCCCGTTGCTGCAGGCGGCGACGGCGAACAACAAAATCGAAACGGAAGCCCGCGTGCTGCTGGGCGAATGCTTTCTCAGCGACAACAAGAAGCCGCTCGCGGCGCGGCAGTTCGAGACCGCGGTCAAGATTCTCAACCCGCACGAGCAGCCCGACCTGTTTCTGAAGTGTCACTACGTTCTCGGCCGGCTCGACGAAGAGAAGGGCGACGGCGAGGCTGCAATGGGGCACTACACCGAGGTTCTCTCGCTCGACTACAACTACCGCGACACGCGAACGCGCATGGAGAAGCTGCAAGGGGGGTGAGGATCGTGTGGCGAGGCGGGAAGGGGCGGCAGGGGATCGGGCGAGGGGGAGAGGGAGAGTGGGGGAGAGGGTCCTGATCGCCCCTTTCAAGAGCAGGACTTCGTGAGCTGCCTCCGCCCTGCCGGTGCGGCCGCCGCAGGCGACGTCTCCCCGCCGAGACGCGCTCCCTCACAACACCTATCTCAAAACGGGGGATCAGAGCCTTGTCCCTCGCTCTCCCCCTCCCCCGGTCCTCTTGTCCCCGCCCGGCGTCACAATCCCGGCCGTCCTCCGCTGAGCGCCCGATCGAGATTGAAGGCGGCGCTGATCAGTCCGAGATGCGTCAGGGCTTGCGGGAAGTTGCCGAGCGCCTCACCGGACAAGCCCGTCTGTTCGGCGTAAAGGCCGAGGTGGTTCGAGTAGCCGAGCATCTGCTCGAACAACAGCCGGGCCTCGCGGAGTCGATGCGGATCGGTCCGGCCGGCCCGCGTCAGGGCTTCAACGAGCCAGAACGAGCACATGTTGAACGTGCCTTCCTCTCCGGGCAGACCATCGGGAGCAACCGACGGATCGTAGCGGTAGATCAATCCGTCTGCACCCAGACCGCCTGCGCGACGAGGACGGCGAATCGCGTCGACCGTCGCCAGCATCCTCGGGTCGTTCGGCGCCATGAAGAACACCAACGGCATCAGCAGCATCGAGGCGTCGAGCTGATCGCCTCCGAGCGTCTGCACGAAGGCCCCGCGTTCGGCGTTCCAGCCTTCTCGCATGACGGTCTCGTAAATCTCGTCGCGCGTCGCCAGCCAGCGCGACCGGTCGGCCGGAAACGATCGCTTGTCGGCGAGCCGCAGCGCGCGGTCGATCGCGACCCAGCAGAGCACCTTGGAAAAGACGAACGGCTGCCTGCCGCCGCGAACTTCCCAAATGCCCTCGTCGGGCTGCCGCCAATGATCGCAGACCCAGTTCGTCAGCGCCCGCAGGTCGGTCCAGGTGTCGTACCCCAGCGGCGAGCCGTATTTGTTGAACAGGTAAGCGGCGTCCATCAACTCGCCGTAGATATCGAGTTGAATCTGTCCGTGCGCACCGTTGCCGATGCGGACCGGCGGCGAACACCGGTAGCCTTCCAGGTGCGGCAGCGTCTCTTCGGCGACGTCGGTCGTGCCGTCGATGCGGTACATCAAGTGCAGGGGTCGTTCGGCGTCGGGGGCCGCCATCTTGCATCGATCCTGCAGGAACTCCATGAAGGCCGCCGCTTCGTCGGTGAAGCCGATTCGCATCAGGGCGTAGATGGTGAACGCGGCGTCTCGGACCCAGGTGTAGCGATAATCCCAGTTGCGAACGCCGCCGATGGCTTCGGGCAGAGAGCACGTCGGGGCGGCGATGATCGCACCGGTCGGTTCGTAGGTCATCAGCTTCAGAATCAGGGCCGACCGTTGAACGAACTCTCGCCAGCGGCCGTGATAGGTACATTTCGACAGCCACCGATGCCAGTAATCGGCAGTGGCCCGGAACAGGAGTTCCGCCTCCTCCGGGCGGGAACAGGGACCGGCCGCCGTCGGACCGGCGGGACCGTCGGGATCGACGACGCACAGCATGAACACGGCCTGCTCGCCTTCCTTCAGGACGAACTCGGCCGAGACGCCGTTCTCGTCGCGAACGAGCGGAATCGTCGCCGAGAGGCTGAGCGACAGATTCGGGGTCTCGAACCGCGCGTCTTTCCCGTCGACGTCGACCTTGGGACGGACGCGGGCGTAGTCGAACGCCGGGTGGCACACCATGCGGAACTTCATCTGCCCGCGGACGACGCGAACGCGCCGCACGAGCTGATCCGCCGCCTGAGCCTCGACGCCGATCGGCATGTAGTCTTCGATCTCACCAAGCCCGTCGGGATCGAGAAAGCGAGTGATGAGGATGTTGGTTTCAGGCCAGTAGAACTGCTTGTGGCGGACCTCTTCATCGGCGGAGGCGATGCGGAATCGACCGCCCTTCTCGTCGTCGAGAATCGCGGCGAAGACGCTCGGGCCGTCGAATCGCGGCAGGCATAACCAGTCGATCGACCCGTTCATGCCGACCAGCGCCGCCGTCCGGAGGTTCCCAATGACGCCGTATCGTTCGATCGGCAGGTACGGCATGGTTCGCTCCCGTCTCGATGGATTTGGATTCCCCCGGCCATGCTAGCCGCGTCGTCAGAGTGCGGCTTGGGGGAATCCCGCGGGGCGGCGACAGGCAGCCTTGGCTGCTTGCGATTTCGCATCGCTCGCTGCACGGCGATGCCGCAAGCTTCTTCGAGAGCCTCTCAGACCGCGCCGCGAACGTCGGCGGCGCGATCGGGCGGATCGGCCCCATCGTCGAAAAACTCCATCGAGGCCGAGTTGAGGCAGTAGCGCAATCCGGTGGGTGGCGGACCGTCTTCGAAGACATGACCTAAGTGGGCATCGCATCGCTTGCAGCGGATCTCGACGCGGACCCTGCCGTGCGACAAATCGGGAAGCGTCGCCACATGGTCCGAGTCGACCGGCTGAAAGAAGCTCGGCCAGCCGGTCCCGCTGTCGAACTTGTCCGACGAACGAAACAGCGGCAGCCCGCACAGCCGGCAGGCGTATTTCCCCTCTCGCTTATTGTCGAGCAGGTTTCCACAGAAGGCCCGCTCGGTGCCTTGGTGAAGGACGATCTGCCGCTCTTCGGGAGAAAGTCGGGCCGCCAGCGCTTCGATTTCTGCGGGCGTCAGCGGCGTGAGATCGTCGCCGGAAGCCGACCGGGCCGGACCATCGTTCGGGAAGTGATCGAGACTCATGGAATCCTCCGAGAGGTCGTCGCCAGCCGGTCCGCAAAATGCTTGTTCAGTTTCGCCAGTTTGGGCGGCACGGTGCAGGCGATGTAAGGTTGGTCGGGATTCAGCGCGGCATAGTCCTGGTGGTAGGCTTCTGCTGGAAAGAACTCGTCCAACGGTTCAAGTCGCGTAGCGACCGGTCGGCCGAAGGTCTTCTCTGAGTTCAGTCGTTCGATGTACGACGCGGCGACCTGCTTCTGGCGGTCGTCCGCGTAGAAAACGGCCGAACGATACTGCGTGCCGCGATCGGCCCCCTGCTGATTCAGTTGCGTCGGGTCATGAGCTGCCGCGAAGAAGACTTTCAGCAGTTCCCCGTAAGTGATCTTTCGCGGATCGAACCGCACGCGAACGACCTCGGCATGGTCCGTACCGCCGCTGCAGACGGTGCGGTAATCGGCCGTTTCGGCCGTGCCTCCGGCGTAGCCGCTCGTCACGTCGAGCACGCCGTGAATGCGCCGCAAGACCGCCTCGACGCACCAGAAGCATCCTCCGGCGAGCACGGCCGACTGTTCGGCGTCGCCGTCGGCGGGTACGTCGATCGGCGAATCGGGGAACGCATTGACTTCGCTGCTCGGTTCCATCGGTCGGTTCCTCAATGATTCCATCATTGCCCATCGTGCGTCGCCGTGACATTCTAGGCAAGGCGTGTTTGAAGTCACGGCGTGAACGGCGACGCTTCGCGCCTAGGGGAACGGGCGGCGGAATGATCTGCCGCAGGAGATCAGCCGTGAGGCAAGATTCGACGAGTCGACGATTATTGAGTCCCGTCGCCGCCGTTCTGGCGTCGCTGCTGACCTTTTCGGTCGCTTTCGCAGATCCGCCGCCGAGTCTCGCGGAGCCTGTTCCGACCGACAGCCCGCAATTTTCGGAGAATCTGGATTTTCGGGGTCTCGAAGTGCCGGACCGGGTTCGATGGGTCCGCCAATGGCGAACCGCGTATGACGTGTCTTCCGACGTGAGACGCGCCCTTGTCAGCGCCGCACTCGAAGACGACTGCGAAGCGGTTCGCTACGAAGCGGTCGTGACCCTGTGGTGGCTGCTTGCCGAGAACGGAGCAGGGGTGGGCGTGGCGGTACCGACGCAGACGATTTGTGACACGAGGCCGCGACGTTTGCTGGGCCGAGTGCTCTCGCGGATGTTCGGTATCACCCCCCGATCGAGACGCTGCTTTAGATGCGCATCGCCGCCGGTGGCGTCAGGCGGTCTCCCTCCTGCGGTCACGACGCAATGTTGTGATGCAAAGACTCGCAACGCGCTTTCCGCAATCGCCACCGGTTGCGACCTGCACGGAAGCCTTTGCGAGCCGTCTCCGCGCGTTCGGGCGGCTGCGGCTGCGGCGCTGGCACTCTGCGAACGTGCCGGACCGTGTGCCCTCACGTCCCCGACGGTTCCTCCCCACGGAAAAAGTCAGGATCCCGGCAAGCACGGGCGCGACCGGCCCGACGGGTTCAAGATCGAGGAACCGCCCCCGCACTCGGGGGGATTTGAGCCGCTGGCATTCGTCGATTGATACGCCCGTCCACTTCGTGGTGAAGGGGTAGGGCGATCGCCGGCTATTGATGCCCGTGCTGTTCCGTCGGGAACGCGCCGCTGCGAACGTCTTCGACGTAAGTTGCGGCGGCGTCGCGGATCACGTCGTGCAGGCCGGCGTATCGCTTGAGGAACTTCGGCGAGAAGCCGACCGTCATGCCCAGCATGTCGGGCGTCACGAGTACCTGCCCGTCACAATGCGGGCCGGCGCCGATACCGATCGTCGGAATCGACAAGCTCGCCGTGATTTCGGCCGCGACGTCTATCGGAATGAGTTCCAGCACGATCGCGAACGCACCAGCGTCGGCGGCGGCTTTTGCGTCGTCGAGCAACCGGTCACGATCCCGCTGCACCTTGTTCATCCCGCCGAGCACATGCACGCTCTGCGGTCGCAGACCGACGTGCGCCATCACCGGGATGTCAGCGGCGGTCAGCGCGGCGATCGTCTTGGCCTGTCCCACGCCTCCTTCGAGTTTCACGCAGGGAGCCAGCGTTTCCTTGAGGACGCGTCCCGCGTTCTCGACGGCCTGTTGCGGACTGACTTGGTAGCTGAGAAACGGAAGGTCGATGATGACGAGCGACCGCTTCGCCGCCCGGGCGACCATCTCGCCGTGATAGATCATCTCCTCCAGCGTGACGTGCAGTGTTGTGGGCTTACCCTGCACGACCATGCCCAAGGTGTCGCCGACGAGCAGTGCATCGGCGCCGGCCTCATCGAGGATGGCGGCCGTGGGAAAGTCGTAGGCGGTCAACACTGCCAGTTTTCGCCCCGCAGCCTTAGCAGAGGCAAATCTCGGAACCGTAATTCTTTCCAAAGGCTCGGGCATCGATCGATCTTCCACAGACGTTTGCGGCGCGTGCGAATTGTTGTTCGCTCAACCTCTCGGGTCCAACCAGCCATCAAATCGGAACAAACGACCATTAGGCAATCTACTACGGCATTATTGCAACACAGAAGCCGAATTCACCACTCCGTCGCAGGGAGTCAAAGTGGCTCGAGGAATGCCGTTGCGACACAAGGTGTTTTTTTGATTGTACTTATAAAAACAGAGTGGCGGGCGGCCCAGTTCGGCATGGAAGGTGCGATAACAGAAAGGCACTGGCGGCGAGCGTTGGCCCGCACTCAGCCGTCGGTTTACAGAAAGCGCCCCGGTAACCCCGGGGCGCTTTCTTTTTGCGCGCTACGCTCCAAGAGCCTCTCAATGCGTTCGGAACCCGCCGGTCATTCGATGGCGGACGGCGAAGCGGGGTCGGCCGTCTGTAAGAGCGAAGAACTCTCGCATGGCGTCGACGGTATTCGTGCAAGCGATCTGCTGCATCAGATTAGCGATCTGGCTGCGTCAGATTGACGGTCGCGCACGCCCGACGGTTGCCGCTCCTCCACGGCTCGGCTATCGTTCGCTGACTCTTCGTCGGTTCGTGTCGTCGGTTCGTGCCGGCGAAGCGAACCGCCTTTGCAGCAGGAAGCCGACGTGCCGGAGCGTGTTCTGATCATCGGCTCGGGGCCGGCGGGTTGGGCCGCCTCCATCTATGCCGCCCGCGCGAACCTCGAACCGCTGTGCATCGAGGGCGCTCAGACGCAGGAAAACTACATCCAGGGCACGCTGCCGCTCGGGCAACTGGCCCTGACGACCGAAGTCGAAAACTATCCCGGTTTTCCTGCCGGCGAACTCGAGGCGTACCTGAGAACGGCGTTGTCGGACGACGAAATCGCGATGATGCCCGCCGCCGAGGACATGCATACGGTCACCGGCCCGCAGTTGATGAATCTCATGCGGCGGCAGGCGAAGAACTTCGGTACCCGCGTGGTGACCGACGACGTCATATCGGTCGATCTCTCGAAGCGACCGTTCACCGCCAGAACGTTGGGCGGCGAAACCTACACCGCCCACAGCATCATCATCGCGACCGGGGCGCGGGCGAACTGGCTCGGCATCGATTCCGAGAACGCGTACAAGAATCGCGGCGTCTCGGCCTGCGCCGTCTGCGATGGTGCGCTGCCCAGGTTCCGAAATCAGCCGGTGGTGGTCGTCGGTGGCGGCGATAGTGCGATGGAGGAGTCGCTGTATCTGACGAAATTCGCCTCGAAGGTCTACCTCGTTCACCGGCGACATGAGTTCCGCGCCAGCAAAATCATGGCCGAGCGTGCGCTCGCCAGCCCGAAAATCGAGGTCAAATGGAACCGGGCGGTTGACGAAGTGCTCGGCGAGGAGAAGGCCGGCGTCACCGGCGTGCGGCTGCGCAGCACCCTCGACGGCGACGACACGGAGGAATTGCCGGCGGCCGGATATTTCGCCGCGATCGGCCACACGCCGAACACCGACTTTCTCGGTGGACAGGTCCGGTTGACCGAGAAAGGATACATCACCTGGGTCAAGCCGTTCCGGACGAACACGAGCGTCGAAGGCGTCTTTGCGGCAGGCGACGTCGCCGACGATTACTACCGTCAGGCGATCACTGCGGCAGGCAGCGGCTGCATGTCGGCGCTCGATGCCGAACGGTGGCTCGGCTCGCAGAATATCCATTGACCTGGTGGCAGCCGCTGGCGTGAGCCTGCGGGTCACTCGAAAACGAATCCCGCCGCTCGCAACCGGCGGGTCTCGCGAGGCGCAATGATGTTGACCGAAGCCGGATGTCAGGCTCGACGGGAACGTCTCTGGCGGCAACTGCCCGATGCCGTCGAGTGGGTGCTGGTCGCTGATCCTCGACATGTCCACTACCTGTCGAACTTCTGGGTCCAGCCGCTGAGCTTCTCTTTTGGCGAGCGCGGTCTGCTGCTGCTCGATCGTTCGGGGCAGGCGACGCTTCTGGCCGACAATTTCACCCGCCGCAGCGCCGCCGCCGAGCCTTACGTCGACAGCGAACTGGTCGAGCAGTGGTACGACCATAAGCACTCGGTCGTAAACCGCGATCAAGCCCTGCTCGCCGCGTTGAGACAGGTCGCCGATGAACTGAAAGCACAGAAGGGCGTCGTCGAGGCGGAATGGCTGCCGCTCGGTGCCGCCGAGATCCTCGGACTGGGACGGTTCGACTCCTCGGGACCGGATCTCGGCGACATCATTCGCAAGCTTCGCCGGACGAAGGAAGTCGACGAGGTCGAGCTGATGCGGGCCTGCATGCGTGCGACCGAAGCCGGTCATCGCCGCGCCCGCGAGATCATCCGCCCGGGAATCACGGATCTCGACGTCTACCGTGAAGTGCAGTCGGCAGCGATCGCGGCAGCCGGCCGGCCGGCGATCGTCTACGGCGACTTCCGAGCGAACAACGCCGAGACGCCGAAAGCCGGCGGCCTGCCGGTCGGGCAGACGCTTCAGAACGGCGACCTGTTCGTGCTGGATTACTCGGTGATGCTCGACGGCTATCGCAGCGATTTCACGAACACCTACGCCGTCGGCGAACCGTCTGTCGAACAACGGAAGCTGTTCGACGCCTGTGCGTCGGCCCTGGAACGCGGCGTCTCGGTTCTTGAGGCCGGCATCGCCGCCGCTGAGGTCTACCGCGAGGTCTCGTCCGTGCTGGAACAGGCCGGTTACGGTCGTCTGGCGCATCACGCCGGGCACGGTCTGGGCCTGGCTCACCCCGAGCCGCCGATTCTCGTGCCCGACAGCATCGACACGCTTCAAGCGGGCGACGTCGTCACGATCGAGCCGGGAGCCTACATCGACGGGGTCGGCGGCGTTCGCGTCGAGCATAATCTGCTCGTGACGACCACCGGTTGCGAACGGCTGAACAATCACGTCGTCGCTCTGACGGAATGAGCACCATTGCGACGCGACTCGCGTGGCTGGTCGACGCTCTGGCCGCGATCGACGACGGCCATTTGCGCCGACCGCGGCACGAAGTGCGACGACTTGACCGCGGTCGGATTGAACGCAACGGCCGGTCGCTGCTCGATTTCGCATCGAACGACTATCTCGGTCTGGCGAGCGATCCGGAAGTCATCGCTGCGGCGAAGGCGGTGTTGTCGGAGATCGGCGTCGGCAGCGGTGCGAGCGCCCTGATCACCGGTCGTTCGCCGTGGCATGCGGAACTGGAACGAACGCTCGCCCGGTTTGAGGGCGAGGAAGACGCCGTGCTCTTCCCGACCGGTTACGCCGCCAACATCGGCACGATCGCCGCGCTCGTCGGCTCGAAAGACGTCGTCTTTTGCGGTCGATTGAACCACGCGTCTCTGATTGACGGCTGTCGGCTGTCCGGGGCGGCGCTCCGCGTCTTCCGAACCGATCGCCTCGACGAATTGAAGGGGCGTCTCGCATCCGCCGCCGGTTTCGATCGACGTTGGATCGTGACCGACGGCGTCTTCGGCATGGACGGTGTCGTCGCTCCTCTTTCGGAGCTCTGCGACGTCGCCGATCGCTTCGAAGCCGCCGTGATCGTCGACGAAGCACACGGCACGGGCGTTCTCGGCGACTTCGGACGCGGAGCCTGCGAGCGGTGCGGCGTCGTAGACCGCGTCGCCGTCCGCATTGGAACGCTGAGCAAGTCGATCGGCGCCCTGGGAGGCTTCGTCGCCGGCCCGACTGTGCTGACGGAATACCTCCGGCATCACGCGAAGTCACAGATGTATTCGACGGCATTACCGCCAGTCGTGTGTGCGGCTGCGTCGGCGGCCATCCGGCTTATCGACGAACGCCGGCAGAGTCGAGAACGACTTGCCCAAACCGCGGATCATTTCCGCAATCGCCTGCGCGAGGCCGGTCTCTTCGTTCCGGGCGACGACGGAGTTCCCATCGTTCCCGTCGTCCTCGGCGCACCAGAACGTGCCGTCGCGGCGGGTGTCGAACTGGACCGTCGAGGATTCGCCGTTGGAGTCATTCGACCGCCGACTGTCCCGCGGGCAACGGCGCGGCTTCGCATTTCGCTGTCGAGCGTTCACGAGGAAGACGACGTCGATTCACTCGCCGAATCTCTGATCGGACTGTGCAAGTAAGTTTCATCGTCGGTCCAAACGCTTTCCGGCGCCAAGGCCGCATCACTCGAAGCCGCCCGGCAACGTCCGCATGCATCACCCCCTCACCGACGCGACGACGACGTACGGCATGACGATGACCGACGCAGCCTTCCGAAGCGAGTATCCGTTTGTCTCGCAGCATCTCGAGCTCGACGGGCTGCGCTACCATTACGTCGACGAGGGATCGGGCGATCCGCTGCTGTTCGTGCATGGCAATCCGACCTGGAGTTTCGCCTGGCGAAACCTCGTCAAGGATCTCGCACGCGACCATCGCTGCCTCGCCGTCGACCACATCGGATGCGGACTGTCGGACAAGCCGCAGAACTACCCATACCGTCTGGCGACGCACATCGACAATCTGGTGACGCTCGTCGACCGGCTCGATCTGCGGGAAGCGACGCTCGTCGCCCACGATTGGGGCGGCGCGATCGGCGCCGGCACGGTGCTCAAACGACCAGACCGGTTCTCGCGGCTCGTGCTGATGAACACGGCGGCGTTCCGATCGCAGCGGATTCCTTTTCGGATCTCCGTCTGCCGGATTCCGTTGCTCGGAGCGATTGCGGTGCGGGGCTTCAACGCCTTCGCCGGTGCCGCGACGTTCATGGCGGTGACGAAGCCGCTGTCGCGCACCATCAAGGATGGTTACCTGCGGCCGTATCGCTCGTGGGCCGATCGCGTCGCGGTGCTGCGGTTCGTGCAGGACATTCCGCTGTCGCCGTCGCATCCGAGCTATGCGACGCTCGTCGAGATCGACCAGGGATTGTCGTCGCTCGCCGACAAGCCGATGCTGCTCGTGTGGGGCATGCGGGACTGGTGCTTCACGCCGGCGTTTCTCGAAGAGTTCGAGCGACGGTTTCCGCAGGCGGAAACCGTGCGACTCGACGACGCGGGCCACTACGTGTTCGAAGACGCCGACGAACGGTTGAGAACGGCGCTGCGGGCATTCCTGGCAAAGCGAGCTTCGGAAAACGTCGAAGGCCCACCCGAAGCAGCGGGTGGGCCTGATCTCGATGCGGCACCGGACGATCGTCAGCCGTAGGCGTAGATCGATGATCGTTGCCGTGCCGGGGCGGCGTCTTCAAGCCTGCGTTTTTTCTCTCGCGGACGCGCCGCTTCGAAGTCGTCGACTTCGTAAGTCGGGAGCAGCTTGTTGACGCGGATTTCGATTTTCGTCAACTGGTCGCCCTGTTCGCGGGTGACGAACGTGATCGCACGCCCCCGCGATGCCGATGAAAGACGCCCGGTCCGCCCGATGCGGTGGACGTAGTCGTCGCAATACTCGGGCACATCGTAGTTGATGATGTGCGAGATCCCGCTGATGTCGATGCCGCGGCCGACGACGTCGGTGGCGATCAGCAGCCGTGTCTTTCCCGCGCGGAACGCCGCAAGCACCTTGTCGCGTTTCGGCTGCGGCAGGTCGCCGTGCATGATGGCGACCTTGTCGAGCTTGCCTTGGAACTTCTTGTAGAGCTGGTCGGCTCCGCGCTTCGTCCGGCAGAACACGAGCGCCTGTCTCGGGCGTTCCTGCACCAGCACGCGGGTCAGCAGCGAGAACTTCCGGTCGGAATCGACGGTGATCACGAACTGCTCGATCATGTCCGACGCGACGAGTGCGTCCTGCGACATGTCGACCCGTTCCGGGTTCCGCATGAACTTGCTGGCGAGTTGCTCGACTTCGGGCGGCATCGTCGCCGACAGCAGCAGCGTCTGTCGTTTCTCGGGACACCGCTTGAGGATCCGTTCGATGTCCGGGCGGAAGCCCTCGTCAAGCATGCGGTCGGCTTCGTCCAGCACGACGATTTCGGTACGGTCGAACGTCAGCTCGCCGCGACGGAGCAGGTCGATGATCCGTCCGGGAGTGCCGATCACGATCTGAGCGCCCCGCCGGATCGCGGTCACCTGCGGCCCCATCGGCCGGCCGCCGACGACGATCACCGTCTTCGCGCGTCCGTTGGACAGCCGTTCGACCTCGCCTGCGACCTGCTCGCTCAGTTCGCGAGTCGGTGCCAGGACGAGTCCGAGCACGCCGGACTTCGAGAGATCGAGCCGCTCGAGCATCGGCAGCGCGAAGGCCGCCGTCTTGCCGGTGCCCGTTCTGGCCTGCCCGCTGCAATCGACGCCCGTCAACGCGACGGGAATAAAAGCCGTTTGGATCTTGCTGGGCCGCTGAAAGCCTAACGCCTTGACCGTCTCAAGAGACGCTTCACTCAATCCGAGCCGTTCAAACGTCGTCTCGTCCTCATCCTTCGTCATAGTCCGTCGCATAGTCCTCGATCTGATTTAGTCGTCCGCACCGACCCCGCCGTGATGATAGATTCCGGGCGCAGGCTCCGCGGTTGCACACAACAGTAGGCTCTTATGCAGCTTAAAGCAAGGTGAGAGCCGTCGGGCGTCCCGAAATCAGCCGGACGTCGTCCGTTTTCACGGGGTTTTCGGTGAGCCTCGGAGTTTCCACCTCAGGAATTCGAACGACGATCGGAGACCGAAAATCATTCCTCGTCGCGACCCGTGTTTCGCGACGTGGCGACCGGGGTTCCGCCCAGGTCTTCAATGCGGACTCGCTCGCCCAGAATGCCGATGATTTCCTCTTTCCCAAGCGACTCCAGTTCCAGCAAGGCTTCGGAAATTCGGTCGAGATCGTCGCGGCGTTCGCTCAACAGCGTCGTCGCCCGTTCCGACGCTTCGTTCAGGAAGCGTTGAATCTCGCGGTCGATCAGCGAGGCCGTCTGGTCGCTGAAATCACGGCTGGTGTGGATCTCCTTGCCGAGGAACGGATGCTCCTCTCCCTGCCGGAACGCGACGGGGCCGATTTCGTCGCTCATGCCCCAGTGGGCGACCATCCGACGAGCCAACTGCGTCGCCCGACGGAGATCGTCTTCGGCGCCCGCCGAAAACTCGTCGAACACCAGTTTCTCGGCGGCACGGCCGCCCATCACCATCGTGAGCTGGTCGTGCAGTTTTCGCTCGCCGATGTTGAACCGTTCTTCGTCGGGCAGAAGCTGCGTCAGCCCGAGTGCCCGGCCGCGCGGGATGATCGTGACTTTGTAAACGGGATCGAGCGTCGGCAACACCCAGGCGAGCAGCGTGTGACCGGCCTCGTGATAGGCGGTCATGCGCCGTTCATGTTCGTTGAGCAATTCTTCGCGTTCGGGCCCCATCAGCACGCGGTCGCGGGCCGCCTCGAAGTCCTCCATCGACACGACCGACTTGTCCTTGCGGGTCGCGATGAGGGCCGCCTCATTGACGAGGTTCCGCAATTCCGCACCCGAAAAGCCGATCGTGCGAGCCGCGACCTCTTCAAGCTCGACGTCGTCGGCAAGCGGCACCTTGCGAACGTGGACCTTCAGAATTCCGACCCGTCCCTTCTTCGTGGGGCGGTCGACCTGGATATGCCGGTCGAACCGGCCGGGTCGCAGCAGGGCCGGGTCCAGCACGTCGGGCCGGTTCGTGGCGGCCATGACGATGACGGCTTCGGTCGGCGCGAAGCCGTCCATCTCGGACAGGATCTGGTTGAGCGTCTGCTCACGCTCGTCGTGTCCGCCGCCTAAACCTGCCCCGCGTTCGCGACCGACGGCGTCGATTTCGTCGATGAAGATGATGCAGGGGCTGTTTTCTTTAGCGGTGCGGAACATGTCGCGGACGCGGCTGGCCCCGACGCCGACGAACATCTGAATGAATTCGGAGCCGTTGATGCTGAAGAACGGCACTCCCGCCTCGCCCGCGGTGGCGCGGGCCAGCAGCGTTTTGCCGGTGCCCGGTGAACCCATCAGCAGCACGCCCTTGGGGATTTGTGCGCCGAGTTTCTGGAATTTGGCCGGATTCTTGAGGAATTCGACGATCTCCTGCAGTTCCTGCTTGGCCTGGTCCATGCCTGCGACGTCGTCGAAGGTCGTGCGCTGGTCAGAGGCCTTGAACCGCTTCGCCGGGCTGCGAATGAAGTTTCCGAGCATCCCGCCGCCCATCGGATCGGCGGATCGACGCATGAGGAAGAAGAGCAGTCCTAGAAACAACAGAGGCGCCGCGACGAACAGCAGCACCTGCGTGCCGATGCCGACGCTCGTCGATTCGCTCGAGACGTCGACGCCCTTGGCCGCCAGTAATTCGCCGAGCTTTCCGTCGTAGAACGCATAAGGCGGGACGACCGTGCTGTACTCTTTGTCGAGCTTTTCGAGCTTGCCGTCGACTTTACGTTCCGGCGGCGTCACCCATTCTCCGGTCAGCGTTTCGCCCGAGAACTTCGCCGACTTCACGTTGCCGGCGTCGACTTGGGCGAGAAAGTAGCTGTAGTCGACCCGGTCGCCGCTGCCGGTCTGCGACTGGCTCCAGAGCAGGACGATGACGGAGACCGCCAGCACCAGTCCCAGCAACCACGGCGAGGTCGAGGAGGGCCGTGGTTCCTCGTCGTTCGTCCGTCGACGACCGGTAGGCCGGGGAGGCCGCTCCTGAGACGGCGGGGCGGGCGGCGGGGGTGACGACATGCGCTTCCGTTTCGCGAGATTCCGACAAGTGGCCCACTGCGGCTGATGCCGCACGGTACCCGGAAGGTTAGCGGTCTTTCAGCCGCATGACAATTTCATCGACAATGCTGGTCGATTCCCGATCGGTGCCAACGACGAGCGAATCCGCCTGCGACAGACCGGCATACCCATCGGAAATGCTACGCTGTCTCCGCCAGACGTCGAGCGTCGCGTCGCTGGCATCGCGCCCAAGCGCGGCCCGTTTCCGCAGCCTCCGCGCGATTTCCGCCTCGGGGCAACGGCATTCGACGAACAGGGCGGGCGTTCCCGTTCGATCGGCAAGTCCGAGCACAGCATCTCGATCGGCGCGGCGCAGAAATGTCGCATCGAGCACGACGCCGGCGCCTTCCGAAAGTCGACGCTCGGCACGGGACAGAAGTTCTTGATAGGTCGCTTCGTTCGCAGCGTCGCCGTAGAGCACCTCGGGTGACATCCGCCCGGTCGGTTCGAGACCGTGCAGGTTTTTGCGAGTCACGTCGGACGACAGGCGCCGGGCGCCGATCCGCTCGGCGAGGGCCTCGGCGAGCGTCGTCTTTCCGGTTCCGCTGAGACCGCAGACGGCGACCAGCCACGGACGCGGGCCTGCGAGTGCTTTGATGGACAGGGCGATGAGCCGCTCGCTCTCTTCGATCGATGCGATCCGTTCGTCTCCGGCTTGCTCCTGACCGCGAAGAATCGCGACCTTGGCGCGGACCGCGAATCGGTAAGAGCCGTAGTACGCGAACAGATCGTCCGAGACCGGGTCGCCCATTTGCTCGCGATAGGCCAGACACAGCTTCGTCGCCCAGTTTCCGCCGCCCAGCCGAACGAGATCATTGGACAGAAATACGAGATCGTCGGCGACGTCGATCCAGCGCAGCCGATGATTGAACGCGATGCAGTCGACGATGCGGACGGGGTGTGTCAGGTAGACGTGCTCGGCCCGCAGATCGCCGTGCCCGTCGCGAATCCAGCCGTCTCGCTGCCTTGCCCGGAACTGTTCGTCGAGCAGAATCAGTGCCTGAAGTTGCCGCGATCGCAGCCGATCGACCTGCACGGCCTCCAGCACGCCTTCGGCCGCCGCGGCGTCCAGCACACGGAAGTTCTCGACGAGATTCGCCCGGATCACCGCCGGATCACCATTGTCGGCGATCGTCGCCGAGCGTGCCGCCGACCGGGCGAACGCCACCAAGGCGTCGATCACCTGGTCGAACGCCGCTTCGTCGAGCGTTCCTTCGGCGAGAGCCGCTTCGAGCGTCGCATCTTCGGGCAGACGCTCCATCGCCAGCAGCCAGTCGTCGGGCGGACCGTTCCCGGCAAGTTCCCAGCGGTCGTTCGATCGCCACAGCGGCACCAGTCTGCGGTAGACGTCCGCCGCCAGGCGGCGATTGAGCCGAGCCTCGTTCGCGAGATGGACGTAACGTCCCTCGCGTGTCGAGAAGTCGAGAAAATCGAATCGGACCGGTTTGAGCCGCTTGTACGCCGATCCGGCCGTCAAATACACGATCGAAATGTGCGTCTGCCGGATGTCGGCATGACCGTCGCCGGCGTTCAGCAGCGTCGCGAGTTCCTCGGAGTCGACGGGAGGCGCCATTGGGTGCTCTGCAGAACTGTTCGTCGCGGTGCGGCGACACGAAATTGTCGAGCCATCTCAGGTTTCCTCGCTGGCGCGTCGGGCTTGCGGATCGAGCGTCCTCCGCAAGCCCTGCACCCCAGCGAGGAAACGCCGCCTTTCCCCCGCTGACATTTTCGAGTGGGTAGACGGCTTAAAGACTCTCACAAATCCCCCCTCTCCCTGGGGAGAGGGGTTAGGGG
>JBAQZJ010000537.1:0-13288 GCA_049790855.1 Planctomycetaceae bacterium
CGTATTGGCCTTGCATGCATTACCGCATTCGCCTTTGCGAGAGCGACGGTAGGCCCGTTTTCTCTTCGGAACCGAAAAGTCCGGAACAACCGCTACAGAGCGCCTAACCGGACGGCCGATAAACACTGCGTAACCGTCCCGCGCTGCGGGATAGGCGCGTAGACCCGTCGGCTGGAACCGCTGGGAAGGGCGTTCTGATGCGGAAGAAACGTTGGATCGCACCGGTCTGGGGGATGCTGGCCGCTGCCGCATTCGGACAGACGGCATCGGCACAAGGCCCTTCGCCGCTCGACGGTCCGTTCCCACCGGCCGGTCCGCCGATGGCGCCGCCGCCGGCGGCCTATGCCGGCCACCCGACCTACACGCCGGTCGCCCCCGACCCGGCTTCGCCTGCCGGCTTCCCGCCGCAGATGGAAGCCTGGCCGACGATCTCGCCGTACGACCACGCCGTCGATACGACGTACAACGACAAGGGCATATGGTTCCGCGAAATGCTGAACCACGAAAGGCGGTATAAAGTCGACGTCCAGTTCCTCAGCGCCCGCTTCCGGCAGCCGGGGAACATCACCGTCGGTCACTCAGCGGCTGTCGGCAACTTCGGCGACAGTGTCGCCAATCAGGGCGGCGGCCTCTCGCCGTTCGACGTCTTCGGCGTCAAGGACTTCATGGGGTTCGCCGGCCAGGGCCGCTACTTCGACGAACTGGACGGGACGATCGAATACCCCGATCCCCCCGGAGCGCAGAGCGGGCCGCTTCCGCGGAACCCGAACTTCTCGCTGACGCTCGAGGGTAACGCCTCAATGGATGACTTCATCTTTGTGGAGCCGAAGGGCGGGCTGCTACAGATCGTCAATTTGTCCGACGATCCCAACACGTCGATCAACGACACTGCTGATGACGCGCTCGACGACGAAATCGCCGACACCGTGCTTTATCCGGTCACCGGCCAAGTCTTCGGCGACGACGCCGTCCTCCGGTTCGGCGGAGATCCCGACGTGGTCGGAGAGAAGCGAGAGAATCCGGCTTCTCCGGGCCTTCGGCTGACGTTCGGGCTTGAGGACGAAGATGAATCGGGATTCGCCTGGTCGGGTTACTGGATCAACGGCCAGGACACGGTCTTCAGCCGCGGACTCGACGACCCGGACCGACCGCGACTGACGAACGTCGTCTTCTTCGACGCTCCCCACATCGCACCGGGGGCGGTCGAGTACCTCGATTACAACGTGCTCTTCCGGCTCTCCCACGAGACGGAAACGGCGGGTACCGACCTTGCCTTCTACACCACGCCGATGGTCGACTTCGGCTGGCTCCGGATGCGGCCGATGTACGGCGTTCGCTACGACTACGTCCGCGAAACGTTCAAGTTCACCGGCCGCGACACCGGCCAAGCGTTCGCCTATGACTTCGACGGTGACGTTTTCGACCAGTCTGCCGGCTCCAGCGTGCTTGGCTCATCGGCTGTGCCTCAAACTCTCGAAGAGCCCTTCCTCTTTACCTTCCTCAACCCCTATGAAACGAACGTCACCTCGAAAGTCCGGTCGCACCTTTACGGCCCGCAGATCGGGTTCGACATGCAGATGGGCGGCGAGCACCTGATGCTGACGGCCGTCACCAAGGCCGGCATCGTCGCCAACACCGAGAAGCTGACGCTCGACACGGCGGGCTTTGGAACGGCCGAGGCATTGTCCGGCATCCGCTCGTTCAATAGCGACGCCAAGACCCACACCCACGTCTCGCCGTTCGTCGAGTTCAACACCGCGGCCGACATCAACGTCTTCCCGCTCATCCCCTACGTGAATCGCTGGCAGTTCGTCAAAAACGCCCGCCTGCGGGCCGGGTACGACTTCCTGGTCGTCGGCAACATGCAGCGGCCGATGGACAACATCGTCTGGCGGGCCGACCAGTCCGGCGGCCCCCACATCAAAGACAACAGCCGAGACCACTGGTACATGCAGAACTGGAGCCTGGGCGTTCACTGGAACTATTGAACGACCGGTGACAAGTACGCACGACGCAACCCGCGGGGACGAAATCCCCGCGGGCTGTTTTCGTTGAATCGTTCGCGCAAGCGACGCGGGCTTGCCGTCCCGTAGGGTGGGTCAAGCGAAGTGAACGCTTCGGCGGTCCATTGAGGTGACTGAGCGCCGGCCCACCGGCCCCGTCGATGCACGATCGTCGGTGGGCCGGCGCTCAGTCACCTTAAACAGAAGACCGACGTCGTTCGTTCGCTTGACCCACCCTACGAAGCTTGCGGTTTCGCCGGTTCCGCCCGCGCCTTCGAGCCGGGGGCGTCTTCGATCTCGACCGTCAGCGATTCCTCCGGGAAGACGCCCTCTTCCAGCACGAGCGTGATCGTCGTGGTGCCCGCGGCCAAGTCGACGACGGTTTCCTTGCTGACGTCGAGCGGCTCGCCCGCGACGAAGCCCGTGACTCCTTCACCGGTCGGCAATCGCAGGATCGCCGTTCCGGCTTGGGGCGTCGTCAGGCCGAACCGCACGATGCGGAACTTCTGACCGGCGAAGAAGTCGGCGGCGCTGGTCTCTGCCAGCGGCAGCGACCCGGAAACCGTCGAAACGACCTCGCGCCACGGAAACTTCGCGGGTTCTCGTGCGATGGCCTGCGCCCCGTTCGCGCGGACGGCCTGGCTGACCTGCGGAGTCGCGTCGAGCACCTGCCACGTTCGCACGTGCCGGCTCGTCGGCACGCGGTACTCGCCGTCCTTGCCCAGCCGCGAGAGAAACGCGACGAGATCGGCCAGTTCGTCTCGGCGCAGCTTGGCAATCAGGCCGACGGGCATCAGCGAAACGGGCGAGATGACTTCTTCTTCGATCTCATCCGCCGGAATCGAGATTTCGAGCCCGTTGTTGTCGCGAAGGACCGTCGCCTCGTCGGTCTTGCGCAACTGGACGCCCGAGGCGATCGTTCCGTCCGACCGCACGACGGTCGTCGTGTGATACCCTTCCTTGATCTTCTTGCTCGGCTGCAGCATCGACTCGATCAGGTAGTCGACCTGGGCGCTGCCGCCGATGCTGGTCATGTCCGGCCCGATGATTCCCCCGGCTCCGCCGATCGCGTGACACTTGATGCACTGCAGGTCGTCGCGTCGGTACAGGGCTTCGCCGCGTTGAGGATTGCCCGACTTCTTGACCAGCTCGACGAGGGCGGCGAGTTGCTTGGGCGTCAGCTCCTGCTCGACCGGTGCGAGCTTACCGGCGGCGCGCAGGGCTTCGGCGAGCTGATCGGTGTTCTTGGGAGACGTGCTGGCGGTGCGCAGCGCCGCGGCAGCGACTCGTTCGGGAATCGATTTGCCGGCGAGCGCACTCGTCAATGCGGCAGGACCGTCGGGAAGCGCAAGGAACGTCGCGGTGAGTGTCGACGCTTCTTGCTCTCCCGCGCCATCGGCGAGCAGAGCGACCGCCGCGGAGGAGGCCGCTTTTGCATCTAGCTTCGCCCACGCGGCAACGGCGCTCGCACGGACCGCGAGCGGATGCGATGGGGCCGAGAAACTGGTGAGCGCCTGACGCGCCTCCGGACGGCCGTCGGCCACCAGTCCCGCGAAAGCCGCTTGACGAACACCGGCGGAAGTCCGTTTTTCGCCGGCAAGTTTCGCCAATCGCTCCGGTCCGCCGTCGAGACGATACAGGCCGATGAGTTCCGCCGCGGCCGCCTTCGTCGCATCGTGATCGATCGGCAGGAAGTTCACGATGTTCTCGGCATTCTCCGGTACGACTTTTCGCTCACGCGCGGCGGTGACCAGCGCCGCGAGAGCCGCGTCGCGGAACGTCGTGTCCGCCGTCGACTTTTCCGAGATGAGGCGAGCCAGTTCCGATGGTCCGCCGTAACGTCCGAACAAGCCCGCGACGGCGGCCCGCTCGTCGGACGAGAGCTTTCCGGCATCCCAGAGCGCCACTGCCGGAGCGATCGCGTCTGCCGAGCCGGACGCATTCAAGGCGAACACGAGACGATTGACGCCGCCGAAGTATTGCGGGTCTGCCGTCAGTTTCGGCAACCACTCCGATTGCAGTTCCCGAGCCGTCAGCCACAGGGCGTAATCAAGATTCTCGTCGAGCGGCTGATCGAGCGCGGTGAGCGACCGGCGTGCCGCATCGGCATCGCCCAGGGCACGCAGAGCATTGACGGCTTCCAACCGGATGCGGGGATGCTCGTCGCCGATCGCCGCCGAGAGCCGTTCCCGGACGTCGGAAATCGACGACGACCAGTCGGACAGAACACGGACGCCCGCCGCGCGTGCGCGATGATCTTTCGATTTCAGTATTTCAGTGAGCAGCGATTCATCGACGACGTCGAGCGACTGCAATGCCCACAAACCTTCCAGTCGATGACGCTCGAAGAGCGGATCGGCTTCATCGAGACCCGTGAGAAATTCGCGGACCGCCGGTTCCATGACCGACCGCCCTCGTTCGCCGATGAGCTGCCGGGCGGCGTCACGAGTCCAGCGTTCGGGCGATTTGAGCGCCGCGACGAGGTCGCCCGGAGTTGCCTCAGTCAGTTTCGGCTTCGGAACGAGCGGTCGATCTTTGGCGGTCACACGCCAGATGCGACCGTGGATCCGGTCGCGTCGCGGATCGCGAAAATCGACCTCGCCGTGCTGGATGATCGGGTTGTACCAGTCGGCGATGTAGATCGCGCCGTCCGGCCCCGTGTTGGCGTCGACGGGTCGAAAGGCGACGTGGTCGGTCCAGACGAGATCGTTCAACTGCCGGGCGACGTAGCCGCTTTGCGAGTCTTCGAGGGCGAACCGGTTGACGCGATTGCCGCGAAAGTCATTCGTGACGAACGTGCCGGCGTAGTCGTCGGGCAGATGCCGGCCGGAAAGGATCGCCAGGCCGCAATGCTTCGGCTGCCCGGGAGTCAAGCCGTGGAGGATTCGAGGAGCATCGACCGCACTGATGAACGCCGCCCCCGGAAAGACGTAGTTCACGCCTTCGCCGAACGCGCCGTCGGTCGCGAACTCCTGTCCCCAGTCGTCGAACCGGTGTCCCCAGGGATTCACAAAGCCGCGGACCCACACGGCAAGTTCGAGCGTTTCGGGTCGGAACTTCCAGATCCCGCCGCCGTCGAGCCGCTTCGGCCCCCAGGGCGTTTCAACGTTCGAGTGGATGTAGATCGACTGGTTGAAATAGATGTAGCCGCCAGGCCCGCGCCGAAGCGTGTGCAGGATGTGGTGGGTGTCTTCCGTGCCGAAACCCGAAAGGACGACGGTCGTCTTGTCGGCTTTGCCGTCATCGTCGGTGTCTTCCAGGTACAGCAGCTCGGTCGAATTGGCGACATACGCACCGTCGCCGGCAGGCAGAACTCCGGTCGGAATCAGCAGGCCGTCGGCGAAGACGGTGTGCTTGTCGGCTTTGCCGTCACCGTCGGTGTCTTCGAGCACGACGATCTTGTCGTTCGCGGTCTCGCCGGGTTCAACCTGCGGATAGACGCTGCTTGTGGCGACCCACAGCCGTCCCTGCGCGTCCCAGTTCATCTGGATCGGCTTGGCGATGACGGGGTCGGAGGCGAACAGGTTGATCTCGAAACCGTCGGCGACCCTCAGCCGCTCCAGCTCCTTCATCGGATCGGGATCGGGAATGTCGGTCAACTCGCGCTGGGCGAACGCGGGAATTGCGAGCGACAAGACGCTCGTTACGAAGATGAATCGGGTCAGGTTCATCGAGATCAGGCTCGAGGGAATCGAAGTGATGTGATTGAACGTCGTTAGCCGCTCCCTTCAGGGAGCGATTCACCGACCATAAAGCGCTCCCTGAAGGGAGCGGCTAACACGTCGTTTCATCTCTCGGGCAGCGCCTCGCGCAGCTCGAAGATCTCACGGTCTTTCTCGGCGACGAGCGGCTCGAACGCGAAGATTTCGGTCGCGTTGTTGCCCTGCTCGTGCTTGCGGAAGCCGCGGAGGTACGTCTCGTTCTGCGGACGATGCCGATGAAAGAACAGTTCGTTCTTCGCGACGATCGCCTGCCGCAGCAGTTCATAAGGCGGGTCGAGAGGCTTCGAGAGATCCGCGACGTCGATGCCGGCTTCACGAGGGCTGGAGCGTTCCAGATCGCGGAGCAGCAGCTGACCGGCCGCCCGGTAACCGTACGGAGTGTAATGCAGCCCATTGTCGGTCAAAGGCTGCGGCAAGTCGGCGTCGAGCAGCGGTTTGAACTGCCCGAACAGGTCGGCAAACGCGAACCCCCGCTTCGCGGCAAGATCGCGAACGGCGTCGGACTGGTATTGAAGCTCGTGATTGACCCGTTCGGCGATTTTCGGCGCAGGCGACGCCGACGGATCGAGCGGCGGGGCGCTGACGAGCACGATGCGGTCCGTCCGCTTCGCGAGTTCTTCGAGCAGCGCCGCGTAGCCGTCCAGAAAAACTGCCCGGCCCGCTTCGCCGGCGAACGCCTCGTTCGTTCCGTAGCAGACGACGATGACGGTCGGCTTGACGAGGTCGAGGTGCGTCAGCAGGTGCTGGAAGCCTTCGTCGGTCGTGCCGAAGTACCGCCGGGCACGGCCGGTGACCGTGTCGCCCGACCAGCCGAGATTGCGAAACGTCACGTCGGCATCGGGAGACGCTAGCGTCAGCGCGAGTTCGATGAACCCGTCCCGTTGTTCGCGCTCGGTGAACGTGTTTCCGACGAAAGCGACCACGTCGCCGTCGCGCAAAGGAAACGGCTCGGCCGCCGCAACCACTCCGCCGGCGAGAAGGCACGCGAAAACGATCGATCGAAGCATGGCATCTCCGGGAGAAGGCATGCCTCGATGATACGGAAGCAGCGACGCTCGCGAAACCAAGGCGGAGCCACGGTTCCGGCCCGGTCGTCGCTTACGGCTCCTTGATCACATGCAACCGGTTCGGCTTGAGATTCTCGACCGTCGTTGTCCGGCCGGACGGCCACGCGATCTCGACCCGTTCGATCGGTCGACCCGCGTTCGTCTTGCCGAAACCGAACGTCAATATCGGCTCCGTCTGCGACAGGTAACTTCGCGTCGGCATGACGGATTGAACCTGCGGCAGGCCGTCGTCGAAAACGGTGAGCGTCGCTCCGATCGCATCACGGTTTGATTTCGATCCGACGAGCTTGAGCCGGATCCAGCGTCTGCCGGCCTCCAGGTCGTTCCTCAACAATCGAGCGGGCCGTCCTGCCGCTGCGATCACGAGATCAAGGTCGCCGTCATCATCGAAATCGGCATACGCGGCGCCGCGGCCGACGATCGGCTTTAGAAAATCCGCACCAAGCTGCTCCGCGCCGAGTCGGCAAAATCTTATCTCGCGTTCCGTAGAGCAGTTCCAGAAGAAATGCGGCGACTGTTCGTAGTGTTGGTTCGGAAACACTCGGTTGATTTCCGGCTCGAGATGCCCGTTCGCGGCCAAGTAGTCGGTCCGGCCGTCGAGGTCGAAATCGGCGAGCAGCACGCCGAACGTCAGGTCGAGACGAGTTTGCCGCCCAAGGCCGCTGACGACGGCGTCGTCCTTGAAGTTCATCTCACCGCTCGGAGTGACGTAGAGGGCCGTCATCTCGTTCGCAAAGTTGCCGATCGCGACGCCGATCTCACGCCCAAGACGGAATCTCGCGGAATCGACTCCCATCGCCCCGCGCGTCTTGCCTTCGTGATCGAATGCGATGCCCGCCTGCACGCCGATTTCCCGGAATGTGCCGTCTGCGAGGTTTTCAAACAGAAAGTTTCGCTCGGTGTCGTTCGCGACGACGGCGTCCAGGTCGCCGTCGCGATCAAAGTCGACGAACGTCAGTCCCAGCGATTTCGCCATCGGCCGATTTCTCGACGAATCCCGGACGTCCAGGCCCGCGACGGCGCCGATCTCCTCGAACGCACCATTCCCTGTGTTGCGAAACAGCAGCGGCGAAACGCCCTCGAAGTTTTGCGGTCGACCGTAGGCACGCCCGCCACCTTTCAGGCGGAAGTTCTGCGCGGCGTCGAACTCACGCGTCCAAACGACGTAGTTGCAGACGAACAGGTCGAGGCGACCGTCGTTGTCGAAGTCGAACCAGCCGCAACTCGTTCCCCAGGCGCCGTCAGGGCCGGCGACGCCGGCGGCGGCGGTGACGTCGACGAACCGGCCGCCGTCGTTCCTCAACAGGCGGTTCGGACCGAGCGCGCTGAGGTAGACGTCCGGGTCGCCGTCATTGTCGTAGTCGGCGACCGCGCACCCCATCCCGTAAAGACTCACGTCGAGTCCCGCGGCGTGCGAAACGTCGGTGAAGCGCCCCGAACCGTCGTTTTCATAGAGCGCACAGGTCGCCGGCGGAGCGTCGCCGGCGGCGGCCCACGGCCAGCGTCGCGAATTGACGAACAGCAGATCGTTGTCGCCGTCGCTGTCGTAGTCGAGCACTCCGACTCCGCCGCCCATCGTTTCCGGCAAGAGTTTTTCGCCGGCGGCGCCGTTCTCGTGGATGAATTTCAGACCTGCTTCGTCCGTGACGTCTCGAAAAGGGACGTGCGGCAGTTCGGAATCGACGACTTGCCGGTTCGGAGAATCCGTCTGTAATCCTGACTGCGGCTGAGGACGATTCCACCACCACGCCGCCAGTCCGCCGGCCACCGAAACGATCGCGACCGCTCCAACCACAGTCCACACGATTCGGCGATGTGATGGTTGATCGGCGGGAACGTCGTCGGCACGGTTCTTGCCGACCCGCTTCCGTCGTGTCATCGATTCACTCTCTCGGTCTTCACTGCAAGCGGAGCAGCCGCCGGCGGCCCTCGATCGCCAGCCAGGTCGAGCCGGTCGCGACGTGCTGAAACCCCGATGTCTCGCCGGACGGCCAACGAATTGTAACCCGATCGACGACCTCGTCATCACCAAGGCCGAAAACCAGCGCCGGCTCGTTCGACGCCTGATAGCCGTCGCCTGCCGTGAGTTGGCGAACGAGCCGTTTGCGGCCTGCCTCGGCGATGACGGTGGCTCCGACCGCGTCGCGAGCGGAGTGCGTCGCTCTAAGGTGGAATTTCAAGGACTTGCCGACCGACGCCGACGAGTTCGACAGCAGCGACGCCTGGTCGTCAAGATGCGAAACGACGAACTCGTCACGCCCGTCGCCATTCCAATCGAGCCGGGCAAGACCTCGACCCAGTCTGTTCTGCTGGAAGTACGCTCCGGCCGCGTCGCCGGACAGCTCGACGAATCGACCACCGAGATTGCGGAACAGCTGCGGCCGCATCAAGTGATCGTAACCCTGATGCGTGAAATCGTCGACGTGCCCGTTGACGACGACGAGATCTTCCCATCCATCAAGATCGGCATCGAGAAACTGCGTTCCGAATCCGAGCATCGGGATGCTTGGCTTGGACAGGCCGGCGCGGCTGCTGTCGTCGGCGAACAGTCGGCCGTCGTGCTGAACGTAGAGTGTATTCGACTCCTCGACGTAGTTCGTCACGAACAGATCGATTCGTCCGTCGCCGTCCCCATCACCGACGGCGACTCCCATACACGCCTGAGCACGACCCTCTCTGTCGAAGGCGAGACCATTCCGCATCGCCTGTTCCGCAAATCGCGGCAGCCCGCCGGGGTCTTGCGTTTCATTGAGGTAGAAGTGGTTGTTGCGGGCGTCGTTGGCGACGAACAGGCTCAGGCGGCCGGTGCCGTGGAAATCGGCGATCGCGATTCCCAGGCCGGTGCCCTCCGACCCGTCGATCCCCGCGATCGCCGTGACGTCGGTGAAGCGTCCGTCGCCGCGATTGAGCAGCAGCCGGTCGGGCTGCGCTTCGAACAAGGTCGGGCTGCAGATCCGCGGAAATCCCTCGTGATCGCAAATGCGGTCGAAAACATCGTGACCTTCGACGTAATTGACGTCGAACAGTTCGGGCAGGCCGTCGCTATTGAGGTCGGCGAGGGCAACACTGGTCGTCCACGCTTCGGCGCGCGTTCCTTCAGAAATTAATGACGTGGTCGTGACGTCGTTGAAGGTTCCGTCGCCGTTGTTGCGGAACAGTCGGTTTGGGCCGATGTTCGCGATATAGAGGTCGGAAAATCCGTCGCCGTCGAAATCGCCGCAGGCGAGACCCTGGCTGAAACCGGGTTCGACGATTCCCGCAGCGTCGGTCGCGTCGACGTACCGGTCGCCGAGGTTCCGGTACAGACGATCGAGATGCTCGCGCTGTGCGGGATCGGGCGGCCAGCGGCAACCTTGCGTAAAATGCAGGTCGGGACGCCCGTCGAGGTCGTAATCGAGTACGCCGACTCCCCCGCCGGTGAACTCGAACATGCGTGCTCCCGGCGTCGTCGGGTCGGCGCTGTTGAAGTAACGGAAGTCGATCCCGACATCGGCGACGTCGAATCGAATCGGCGAATCGATCGGCGCGTCGGGCGTCTCCGTTCGTCGTTCGACGTCTGTTGCTTCAGGACGCTTCAGCGGTGCGTCGCGGAAGCGATCGGCAGCGATCACCAGCACCGCTGCAACGGCGGCGGTGAGCATCGGAATCAGCCAGAGACGCCGCTTGAACACGAAAAAGGATCCCCGTTTGACTGAACGATTCTTCCCGCCCGCGGTGAATTATTCCCGCCTGTGGTGAATCGCGGAAGAACGAGAGTATAAGAGGCTATCCGGAAACCCTGATTCGCCGCGTTCGATCGAGCCGGACCGAGGGTCAGGCGGACCGACGCGGCGATTTCGGAATCGTCAAGGAGGTCCAACGCAGCACTCGGATCGGCTCGACCGAACCCGGAGGAACGCCAGGCTTTCGGACAGCCTCTTACGGTCGGGTATGATGGCGATGTTTCCTGACCCACGCCGCGACCGCCGAAAGCTCCTCGACGATGGCGCAACACTTCACATTTCTTCACAGGGGATTCCTGGCGTTTGTCGCGGCATCCGGAATTGCGGCGTCCGGGATCGTGCTCGCAGCAGCAGAGCCTGCGGCAAGTCCGAAGTCTCTCGGGGTCGTGTCCGAATTCCCCGATCGGGTCACGTCGCTCGCATTCTCGCCCGACGGATCGTTGCTCGCGGCGGGTTCCTACGACGAAGTGCGACTGATCGACCCGACGACGCGCAAAGCCGTCGAAACGCTCAAAACGCGCAACGGTTATGTTCGCGGCCTCGCTTTTTCGGCGGACGGTTCACGGCTCGCCGTCGGCGATTACCAGAGTCTGTCACTCTGGGACGTGAAGGCCGCCCGGCGGGTGAAAACGCTGTCGGGCCACACAGGCTACGTGACGGCCGTCGTATTCGTCGGCGATCGGCTGGTGTCCGGCTCGGAAGACGGAACGCTCCGCGCGTGGATTGTTGCCACGGGGAAACACGAACGGACGATCGACGTCGGCGTACCGGTCAATGACGTCGCCGTTTCGCCCGACGACGCATTTCTCGCCGTCGCCGCCGGCGATACGACGCGTCCGAATCGATCGGGATCGGTCATGCTCTGGAACGCGAGCACCGCCGAGAAGGTCGCCGATCTCGTCGGACACGAGCGGGCGGCGCTTGCGGTCGCATTCCATCCTGACGGAACGCGACTCGTTTCCGCCGGCGAGGACGAGAAGGTCAACCTGCACGACGTTCCCGGCAGGAAAGCGGTCGGATACTACGCGGGGCACTCACGGAGCGTGAACGACGTTGCGTTTCTCGCCGGGGGTGATGTTCTGGCGAGCGTCAGCGGCGGCAATGCGGGCGGCCTGTGCGAGCTGCGAATCTGGAAGCCGGACGGCAGCACGATCGCGGCCTTCGAACCACACGAACGGAGAATCACTTCGCTGGCCGTATCCCCCGACGGCAAGACGGTCGCCCTCGGCAGCCAGGACAAGGCGGTCTCGCTGTGGGACGTCTCGGAAGTGATCGCCGAGGCGGCGAAACGCCGCCCGGTCGAAGCGCGGCGGCCGTAGGGTGTGTTCCTGCGATGCTTTCGCGTCGCTTTTTGTCCGCGGTATCCTGATCGCCGACCTGTTCCCCTGGCCGCCCGACACGGGCCGTCGTTTGGAGATCGCACGCATGAGGATGTCCGCCGCTCTCCTGTTTCTCGTCGCCGTGAGCCTGCCCGCGATCTCCGACGACTGGCCGCAATGGATGGGGCCGCAGCGGGACAACGTCTGGCGTGAAGACGGCCTGCTCGACCGCTTTCCCGCAGGCGGGCCGAAGATCGCCTGGCGCGTCCCTGTCGCAGGCGGCTACGCCGGACCCGCCATCGCCGAGGGCCGCGTGTTCGTCGCTGACTTCGTCAAGTCCGGCGAGGGCGGCGGCGAGAACTGGGACCGCAAGGGCGTGCCGGGAACCGAACGGGTGCTGTGTCTCGACGAGAAGACCGGCAAGGAACTCTGGCGGCATGAATCTCCGGTGAAGTACACGATCTCGTACGCCGCCGGCCCCCGCTGCACGCCGCTCGTTCACGAAGACCGCGTCTACACGCTTGGGGCGGAAGGCCACCTGTTCTGTTTCGACACGGCGGACGGCAAGATCGTCTGGCAGAAGGATCTCAAGCAGGAATACGGCACGAAAGCGCCGATGTGGGGCTACGCCGCTCACCCGCTGATCGACGGTGACAAGCTGATCACGCTCGCCGGCGGACAGGGCAGCCAGGTCGTCGCCCTCGACAAGCACACCGGCAAGGAGATCTGGCGGAGCCTCGACACGCCCGAAATCGGGCAGGGCTACGTGCCGCCTTCGATCATCGAGGCCGGCGGCACGCGGCAGTTGATCGTCATGAAGCCCGACGCCCTGTGCTCGATCGACCCGGAGACCGGCGAGCCGTTCTGGTCGGTCCCTTACGAAGCCGACGCCGGCTCGATCATCATGACGCCGGTGCATGCTGCCGGGCATCTGTTCGCCAGCGGCTTCAACAAGCGGAACCTGATGGTCAAGCTGGCGAGCGACAAGCCCGTCGCCGAGACGGTCTGGAAGGACAAGCCCCGGCACGCCATCTCGCCGGTGAACGTGCAGCCGTTCGCCGAGGGGAACCTGATCTACGGCATCGACGCCGACGCCACGCTGACGGCGTTCGAGGTGCCCAGTGGCAAGCGGCTGTGGGAGACGACGCAGCCGGTCGCCGAGCGTCCGGCCCCGAACGGCACGGCGTTCATTGTCCGCCAGGGAGAAACGGGCGAACGCTGCTGGCTGTTCTGCGACAACGGCGACCTCGTGATCGCCACCATCACCCCCGTAGGGTTCACCGAAGTCGACCGCGCCCACGTCATCGAACCGACGAACAGCGCCTTCAACCGCGACGTCGTCTGGTGCCCGCCGGCCTACGCGAACCAGCGGATGTACGTCCGCAACGACAAGGAGATCGTCTGCGTGGAACTGTCGAAATAGGGTCCGCCGTCAGAGCCGCGACCGTCAGGGAG
>JBAQZJ010000538.1:0-1622 GCA_049790855.1 Planctomycetaceae bacterium
CCACCCCCCGGCTTCATTCACTCGGCGGCAGGCTCGGTTACAATCGCATCGCCATGGCGAAATCGAAAAGCGAAAAAAAGACGGACGACGCGAAACAGAGGATCGTCGTCCGTAATCGGAAAGCGGCCCATGACTACGAGCTGCACGACGAGCTGGATTGTGGAATCGTGCTGCTGGGCAGCGAGGTCAAGAGCATCCGGAATAACAAGATCGTCATCGACGAGGCCTATGCGCGGCTTCAGAACGGCGAACTCTGGCTGTTCAATGCCGACATCGCGGAATATCCGCAGGCGAACTTCATGAACCACGAGCGGAAGCGCAGCCGGAAACTGCTCGTCAGGAAGGCCCAGCTTCACAAATTCGCCGAACTGGCCGAAGATCGTGGCCTGACGATGGTCCCGCTGTCGGTCTTCTTCGAGCGAGGGCTTGTGAAGGTTCGACTCGCCGTCGCTCGGGGCCGCAAGGGCCACGACAAGCGCGACAAGCTCCGGGCGAAAGACGACGCCCGCGAAATGCGGGCCGCAAAACAGGTGTGACCGGCGCGAAGGAAATCGACGTCGTCGGGCGGCACGGAAGCCCCCGACAACCCGTTGACGTATTCCACCTTCCTCCCGGGGTATTCTGCGGCGCGTTTAAGAGCCGCTGGCCGGTGAAGGTTCGCACGCGGTCGGACGATCGAGAGCGACGACGACGGCGATGGGCCAGAGAAGCACCGCGCGGCAGAAGCGGCCGTTTGTCACGGCGGACAATCTGCCGAAATCGCCGGGGCATCGCTGGTCATCCGGGGCGGCGAGTTCGGCCGCACTGCCTCGGCATCGACCACGAACGGTTGACGTTCCACCACGCGGGAAGGGATTTCCGGCTGACGGACGTGCATGGGCATGTGGTCGAGGAGTTGTTGGCGTAGGGGGTCGGGTGGGCCAAAGCATAGAGTGGGCCAAACGACCGTTGGACACTCGATTGTCTGTCGCGCTCCTTCATCGGGGAATTGAGGGCGGCGACTTTTGTCGCTTGATTCACCCTGCGAAACTGCTTTTGCGTCCTACCGATGCATCCCGCAAAATCCGGCTGTGTCCCGGCGTAGAACCAATGTGTTCCTGCCGCCGAGTTGGTCGTAACGCACGGGCAGGCAAACGCGGTTTCAACGAAACTGCGCGCCTCACGCACGTCATGATCATCCGCCGGTAGGCCAGACTTCGCCCAGATACCTCGGTGTGAACGAAGGCGTGTCATGTGGCGCTTGGCCGACCTGCGGAAGCCGCTGGAGGCGTTCGGGCTGACATCCCGGCCGTTCACGCAGTACGACGTCGCCGAATGGCATCTGGCCTGCGCGGTCGGCCTACCGGGGTCGGAGAACCTAGACATCGACCGATCGCTCGCCCGCATCGACGAGTACGCCCGCACCGTCTCGGAAATGACGCGGCGGGACTACCGGAAGTTCGAGGCATCCCCGGAATCGTACCGCGGCTGCGAAGCATACTTCTGCGCCCTCCATCTGGCAGGGCAATCGCATTCTAACTTTGGACGCTGGCGAGGAAGGATTGATTCGTTCAGGCTTGCTTGGCATCGAACAGGAGCTTCGAGACCAGGGAGGACGCGATGGACGGATCGATCGCCGAGCA
>JBAQZJ010000539.1:0-4170 GCA_049790855.1 Planctomycetaceae bacterium
TCATTCCCAGGGGACGCGGCCCCTGGGCTTCGAGGTGTGACTACGTCACGCGTTCACGTACGAACGCTGCGACCTCGTCGGCGGCGATGCGTTTCTGCTCCAGGGTGTCGCGGTCGCGGACGGTGACGGTGCCGTCCTGGATCGTCTGGCCGTCGACGGTGAAGCAGAACGGCGTGCCGATTTCGTCTTGTCGCCGATACCGTCTGCCGATCGCGCCGCCGCCGTCGTAGGTCGCGTCGATGCCGGCGAACTTGAGTGACCGGTAGATCTCGGCGGCCTTTTCGGGCATGCCTTCCTTCTTGATGAGCGGGAAGACGGCGGCCTTGATCGGTGCCAGCCGCGGGTGGAACCGCATCACGACCCGTTCCTGCGGATTGCCCTTTTCGTCGGGGGCGGTGTCTTCGTCGTAGGCTTCGCACAAGAACGCCAGAGTGCCGCGGTCGGCGCCGGCGCTCGGCTCGATGACGTGCGGCACGAACCGCTCGCGGGTCGAGTCGTCGAAGTACGACAGGTCTTTGCCGCTGCCGCGGTACTTCGGCTTGCCGTCCGGTCCCTGCTCGACGACGAGTTCGTCTCCCTGGCGGACGAGCTTTCCTTCCATGTGGCTGCGAAGGTCGAAGTCGCCGCGGTGGGCGACGCCTTCCAACTCGCCGTATTCGCCTTCGTCGAGGAATGGAAACGCGTACTCGACGTCGGCCGTGCCGACGCTGTAGTGGCTCAATTCATCGGCAGCGTGGTCGCGGAGGATCAGGTTATCACTTTTGATGCCGAGATCGGTGTACCACTTGTAGCGGCGGTCGCGCCAGTAGGTGTACCACTGCCGGCTTTCGCTCGGGTGGCAGAAGAACTCGATCTCCATCTGCTCGAACTCGCGCGACCGGAACGTGAAGTTTCGCGGCGTGATCTCGTTGCGGAAGCTCTTGCCGATCTGACAGATGCCGAACGGCACCCGCACCCGACTGCTGTCGAGCACGTTCTTGAAGTTGACGAACATCCCTTGGGCGGTCTCGGGGCGAAGGAACACCGCGTCCTCCTCGCCGCCGAGCGCTCCGAGAACCGTCTTGAACATCAGGTTGAACTCGCGCGGCGGCGTGAGCGTGCCGGCGGCCCTGGCGTCGGGGCCGACGACTGCGTCGAATGCGCCCACGTCGCTCAGGCTCAGCAACTGAGGTTCCCAAGCGAGCCGGTCGGCGTCTTTCTTCTTGACGTTGAAGTACCGCAGGGCTGTTTGTGAGATCGCTTCGTCGAGTTCTACCGCGTCTCCCACACCCGACGCGAAGACCCGCGTCTTCTCGGCTTGGGGCTGGCCCTCGACGACGCGCTGGCCTTCGACCCATCGGCCCCGGACATGATCCAGCCGGTATCGCCGCTTCGATTCGCGGCAATCGACCATCATGTCGCTGAACAGGTCGTAGTGCCCGCTGCACTTCCAGACCTGCGGGTGCATGATGATGCTCGTCTCGACGCCGACCATTTCGTAGGGACGCGGGGCGCCCGGCGGCGTCGACAGTTCGTCGTGGCGGCCGACCATGTCCTTCCACCAGACGTCGCGGACGTTCCGCTTGAGCAGCGTGCCCAGCGGGCCGTAATCCCAGAAACCGTTCTGGCCGCCGTAGATGTCGCTGTCCTGAAAGATAAAGCCGCGCCGCTTACACAGGGCGACGATCTTGTCCATCGACTTCTTGGGCATCGGTTCTGGCAAATCGTGGTTAGTGAAAAATGAAGCCCACCGGCGGCGTCCGGTGGGTCGTGCGCGTTCAAATCGCCCAGTCGCCGTCGTCGCTGTCCGCCGGCTTGGCGTCGACCAGCAGCGAGCCGTCGCGGTACACCGGCAAGACGGGGGCCGCGTCGGTGCGGGCGGCGAACTCGATGTCGGCGTCGTAACCGAGATCGATCAGGTTCGATCCCCCCAGGCCAGACCGCAAAGCGTCGAGCCGGTTCGCGTCGGACCCGTAACTCAAGTGCAAACCGAGTGCGATCGTCGCCTCGTCGTTGCCGATCGCGAGGTCCGTCACCCGTTCGAGCAGTGACGCGGCGATCGCCCCGGCGGCGACGACGTCTTCGAGCGTCACATGGCCGTCAGTTCCGGCGCAGACGAGATTGACGTCGCCCGTTTCGTCGGCGAGTCGCTCGACGACCGCCGTCAGGTTCGAGAACGCGCCGATGAAGACCCGCTCGGCCGCCGCCACGGCGATCAGCGCCTGCGTGCCGTTCGTCGTGGTGAACAGAACGGACCGCCCGCCGACCGTTTCGGCGGTGTATTCGAGCGGACTGTTGCCGAGATCGAAGCCGTCGATCTTCACGCCGCCCCGCTCGCCGCCGAGCAGCGGCTTGTCGCTGTCGGCGAGCATCGTCGCCATGCGACGGGCGTCGTCGATCGTGCCGAACGGCACGACCCGCGTCGCGCCGCCCGCGAAGGCCGCACAAATGGTCGTGCTGGCCCGCAAGACGTCGATGACGACGGCGCTCGATTCCGGCAGACGCGCGGCATCGATCAGCGACGGCAACAACGAGACGAACACGCGGCGAGACATGCCGAGATAATACGGGGAAACGGCCGTGGTGAGTAGTGAGGGGCCATCCTACTTCTACGATCACCGGCGGGGTGGCTGGGGACGGGCCGCTGCCGGCGTCGGCGACCATTCCGACAAGAGCGGCCCGCCCCCAGTCGGACGTCTCCCGACGCTGCGACTGGGGGCGACGCGATCACGCGGAACATGAGATTCCCGCTCGATTCGCGTCGTCCCCAGCCACCCACCGCCGACACAAGCGCGTCGCCAAGGCGGACAACGTCGCAGTCCGGCGATAGAATCGCCGGCCGAGGCCGGCGGCTCACGAGATCGCTCGCCGATCGCCATTCACGCTTCACCGAACGTCGCCAAGTGTCCCGTCTTCTCGTCACGCTGTGTACTTACAACGAGCGGGACAATCTGGCGCGGCTGGTCGCGGAGATTCATCGCCATGTGCCCGAAGCCGACGTGCTCGTCGTCGACGATGCTTCGCCCGACGGCACCGGCGTGCTCGCCGACGAACTCGCGGCGGCCGACTCGCGGGTGAAGGTCCGGCATCGATCGGGCAAGCTCGGGCTGGGCAGTGCGACCGTTGCCGCGTTCCGCTACGGGCTGGCCGAAGGTTACGACCTGCTCGTCAACATGGATGCCGATTTCAGCCATCGCCCGGAAGCGATTCCGACGCTCGTGTCGCTGATGGACCGCTGCGACGTCGCGATCGGCAGCCGGTACGTCGCCGGCGGCGAAATCGTCGGCTGGCCCGCCGTCCGTCACGTCATGAGCCGCGGCGTGAATCTGCTGTCGCGGAGCCTGCTCGGTCTGGCGGCCCGCGACACGAGCGGTTCGTTTCGCTGCTTCCGCACGTCGCTTCTGCGGAAGATCGATTTCGACCGCATCGTCGCAAAGGGCTACGCCTTCGAGGAAGAGATCCTGTTTCGCTGCCGGCAGGCGGGCGCGACGTTTCTCGAAACCCCGATCCGTTTCGAAGACCGCCGCGCCGGCCAGTCGAAGATCAATGCCGTCGAGGTGGCGACGGCCCTGCGGGATCTTGCGTTGCTGGGGATCGAGAACCTGAGATGTCGCTCGAACCAACGCAACGACGACGCACCCGTTTAGCCGCGACCAACGGGAGCGCGCATCTGGGACGTCTCGTTGTGGACGGGACGCAACGCCCATAAGACAAGCATCAAGTACGCGACGTAACAACCAACGGGAACCAACCAGGCGACTGGCCGCTCTCCCTTGTTGAATGCCAGAAAGACAACGAAAACATCGAAGATGAGGAGCAACACGATCGCTGCAGCGAGTGCGATCTGTCGCAACAAGGGAGGCGAGTCTCCGTGCTCCTGGATCAATTGACGCGCTCCGATTTTCGCACGCGCCCCGGCGACGCATGGCGGCAGGAACAAGACCATCAACGGGGGCAGAAGCTTTGCCTCGGGAAACACGACCCTGACGATGAGCGGAGCAACGATCGCCAGGATCGGCAACCCGCCGTCCCAGGCAGCCGTCCGGAAGAACCGGCGCATGCGCGGTGAAGCGTCGTTCATGTCGCACGACACTCTTTCTGAGAGGCCGTCGGTCGTGGGTCACTTTGAACAAGGCCCACAAGATTTCATCAGAGCCGCGACCGTCAGGGAGCGCGTTTCGCGAAACGCGC